>JAYVJU010000028.1:0-31236 GCA_043769035.1 Ferruginibacter sp. | reverse complement strand
TATAAAACCCCTATCTTTATAAAGATTTAATGGTTTTAGTTTTTTGCTATTGGCTGAAGTAGCTTTGTTCGAAGTCCGATTCAGTTCATTGTTACAACTAAGTCATTATCGTATTTTTATTTATTTATTTAAAAGTTTTTACAATGAACATCTATGTAGGAAATCTTAGTTGGACAATGACCGATGAAGATTTAACAAATCTATTCACTCAGTACGGAAGCGTAACAAGCGGTAAAATTCTGAAAGACAAAATGAATGGCCGCAGTAAAGGTTTTGGTTTTGTTGAAATGGAAGACGATGAAGCAGCTAAGACTGCAATCGCCAGCCTTAACGAAACTGAAGTACAAGGTCGTAAATTAATCGTTAACGAATCTCAACCACGCCAGGAAGGTGGTGGCGGCGGTGGCTACAAGAAAAGTGGCGGCGGTGGCTACGGCGGTGGCGGTAGCAGAGGTGGTGGCGGCTACGGTGGCGGCGGCGGCAGAAGCAGCGGCGGCGGCTACGGTGGTGGTGGTAGAAGCAGCGGCGGCGGTGGCAGAAGCGGCGGCGGTTACAACAGAGATTTTTAATTTAAATCTTTATATTAAAAAAGTCCTTTCAATTGAAAGGACTTTTTTAATTACGTTATAGTTCAGTATCATTTGCAGCTCATTTTAATGCGCATGTTTTCTTTCCTGGATTACAACTGCCCATTTTTCCAGCATATTAACCAGTTCAACCAATTCCACAGGTTTACTTATATAATCATCCATACCGGCCTGCATACATGCCTGCCTGTCGCCGTGCATTACATTTGCCGTCATAGCAATTATAACAGGTTGTTTCTGCAGGCATACCCTTATCATTTTCGTTGCTTCTATGCCGTCCATTTCAGGCATTTGCACATCCATCAGTATTAAGTCGTATGGCAATTGCCCAACCTTTTCTAAAGCTAAATGTCCATTTTCGGCAATAGCAGGTTCATAACCCATTTTATTCAATATTTTGGTAGCCCATTTTTGATTTACCGGATTATCTTCAGCTATAAGAATACGCATTGGATATTGGCGGGCAAAATCAGCCGACAATTTTTTAACTGAAGCCACCGAAGTATTGGTGCCGTTTTTTACACGCCTTAATGTAGTAAGCAGGGTATCAAAAAGCACATGTTGTTTAACAGGTTTATGCAATATGGCCAGTTCTCCAAAAATATCTTCGTGTTGTTTGTAACGTTCGTCATTTAATGGATTTAATAAAACCAATTGCAGGTCGGGGTATTTATCCCTGATCTGTTTAGCTAATTTAATACCATCCATATCCGGCATTTCAATACCCAGCATAACCATGCTGAAGGTTTGTGTTGCCAATATTTCAAGCGCCTGCTTACCCGAACCTGCATTTACTGGTAAAAGCTGCCATTGTTCCAGTTGCTTTTTTAATATATCCGATGCTGTTGTACTACTATTTACAATTAATACCCCGTTACCTTCAAATCCCTTCATGGTATAACCTGTAGTATTACCGGTTGTATGAGCAACTGTACGAATTGGTATGCTAAAAATAAAATTATCAGCAATGCCTGTATTACTGGTTGTCCTGATTTCACCACCCATTTCTTCAACTAATTTTTTTGCTATGGCCAGCCCTAAAGTGCTGCTCTGCTGTTCCTCTTCCACGGCATATTCTTTTAACCTGTTTGCCAAAGAAAGCTGTTGCAATATTTTTGCCGGGGTACCATTGCGTTCATCATTTACTTCAAAAACAAGTACAGGGGTTTTTGAAGTGTCGTCTTTACATGCATGTACGCCTATAAAAACTTCCTGTTGTTTTGCAGTATCAATTACAATTTCAACAAGGTTTATTAAAACCTGGTGCAGCCGTTTATCATCTCCAATTATATGCGCCGGCACATCAGCAGCTATTTCATATAACAAATCAATACCACTATCGGCCGCTTTAACTGCAAATGTTTGTAAAACTTCTTCTACACCATTTCTGATATCAATATTCTTTTGCTGTGTTACAGGATTAACCAGATCAATTTTTGAATGACCGAGCATATCATTTGCCATTACCTCATTTACTTTGTTTAAAAGAATTTTACCCGAACTTATAATTGTATCCAGGTACTCCCTTTGATCGGGAGCTAAAGCAGTTTCTTCAAGCAGTACTGCCATTCCCAAAATGCCGTTCATAGGTGTACGTATTTCATGGCTTAATGAAGATAAAAGTTTATCTCTTGCGGCTCCTGCCCTTTCTGCTTCTGCCCTCGATTTAATTTCCTGCCGGCTTGCATAATCAAATTGCAGCTGCAGTCCCTGCAACTGCCGTAGCAAAGCTTCATTCCGGTTTTCGCTGCTGGCAAGGCCCGCTTTATAAATTTTAAATACAATAACTAATATTGCCGCAATAACAGCCAGTAGTAACCAGGCACTAAAAGAAGATAATACCAGAAGCAATGTATCTCCTTTAAAAAAAATATTTTTACATACTTCCATAATTCATCAATATTTACTGTTCTCAATTATATATTTTATCTGCCGGTTAATGCTCTTTTTTAAGTGTGCAGTAATTTTATACCGCAGAGTTCTGCTTACAAAATGTATTACATCCAAATGCTACTGCAAATCGCCGGTATTAATCACTTCGGCTTCTGTCAGTCTTTTAAAAACACTTATTTCTTTTAAATAGTCATTGCAGTGAAAAAGTAAATTATCAATGGGTTGCCACATCATCACCCAGCTGAATATATCAATTCCGGTAAGTATTGCAGCTTCTATACTGCTTTCTTCTTTTAAAAAAACCGGAATTAAAATATGTGATAGCAGTATTATTACAAGCCCTATAAAAAGCAGGAGGTAGTTTCTTTTTTTAAATTGTTCAAACTCCCCCTTTTTAGCTATTTCAATTGCTGAAAAATGTCTTCTTACTGCATAAATCAGTGGCTCGGTGTAGCTCTTATCTGCATCTGTTTTACAGGTTACCATGTATTTAATAACAGTATCGTTTCTTGCATGAGAGGTGGCAAGCTTTATATATTGTTCAAATTCATAACTCAGCTGCCGTTTGTAAATAGGAGCCGGATCATTTTTATTAAAATGTTCGTCAATGGCCTCCGGGCTTACAGTAAGAAAAATATTTAGCCCGTCGGGCAAAGGCTTGGTCATATAAGTTTTATTGGAATTATCTTTCTTAACGCAGTAAAGGTTTAAATTATTTTGCGCTCTGTTTACAGCCCCGCTATACTTTTGCCAGGCCTTATCATTAAAAGCAAATTTTTCCCTTGTAATAGGTAATTCGCAAGAGAAAATAAATAATACTGTAGTTTAAATCCTACATAAATTAATTACTTAAAACTGCAAGGTTAAAATATTAAATTATAGCAGCCTACGTTAAGTCTTTTATATACTTAACCAAAATAAATCCGGAATGTATTCATCCAGTATTCTTTACCTGCTGAGGCAATCAGCTTCATCAGCATACAGATTTTTTAAGCCCCTTGCAGTAAAAGATACTGCTGTGTACTATTCGTTTTTACCAATTACTCACCTGAAATATAGCGGCAACTTTATAAGAAATTATAGTATAGAGACGGGCAGTAGCAACATACATACAGTAAAACAATAAACAACAAAAGAAAATATATCCGATGGAAAATACCTACGTAGAAGACAGCTCTAAAAAAATTTCATTTAAACAGCAAATAAAAAAGAGGTCAGATAAACTGATGAATTATTTTCTTGCCTGCTTTTTTTTAAGCGGCCTTATTATATCTCCTTTTTACGACTCCTGGATAGTTGCTTTAGGCGTAGGTGGAAACTGTCTGTTTACATATTACTTCATCAAATTAGCATTTCCAAAATCAGAATTATATCAATATGTTTTAAGCCTGATAATGGGAATTTTTATGGCTCAATATATTTACCAGATGCATGGTATGTTTGAGGCACAGTTTTTTGCTTTTATTGCCAGCACCACACTGATTGCTTATCAAAACTGGAAATTACAAATACCATTAGCCTTATTTGTTTTATTGCACCATACTGTACTTTGCTTTGTTCAAAATAATGGTAATACCGATATTCATTTTATCTCTTTAAATAAGCTTGAACTGCAAACCTTTGTTATTAATATCATATTATCGTCCATGATATTTTTTATATGCGGCTTATGGGCATATCTTTTAAAAAAATACAGTAAGATACAAATAGTACAAACCCAGGAAATGGGGAAAATGGAAAGAGAAGCCGAGATTCACAGAGAGCGGGTAATAAATGAAGAAGCGCTTGAAAAAGCTTACCATGATGCTTTAACTGCAAGGATGGAAGCCGATGAAGCTAACAAAGCAAAAAGCGCATTCCTGGCCACCATGAGCCACGAAATACGTACGCCAATGAATGGTGTTATTGGTATGGCATCACTATTATCTGAAACAGAATTAACTGCAGAGCAAAGAGAGTATGCCAAAACAATAAGTACCTGCGGCGAAGCTTTGCTTACTGTGATCAATGACATTTTAGATTTTTCTAAAATTGAATCGGGTAATATGGAATTGGAATACCGTGATTTTGATTTGCGTACCTGTATAGAAGAAGTATTAGATGTTTTTGCAGGAAAGGCCGGAAAATTAGGATTAGACCTTGTTTATGAAATTGACCACGATGTTCCGGCACAAATACTTGGAGATAGTTTAAGGCTGCGCCAGATATTAATGAATCTGGTAAGTAATGCCATTAAATTTACAGAAGAGGGAGAAATTTTTATTGCCGTTCATTTGCAGGGAACAAGATTAGACGGGCAACTGGAAATTAGTTTTGAAGTGAGAGACTCTGGTATTGGTATACCGGAAGATAAAATGGAAAGGTTGTTTAAAGCTTTTTCGCAGGTGGATGCTTCTACAACACGTAAATACGGCGGTACCGGCCTTGGCCTGATAATTTGCGAAAAATTAGTTGGGCTTATGGGAGGAAAAATAAAAGTAGAAAGCGAAGAAAATGCAGGTACAACATTTTCTTTTACCATACTAACCGCAGCCAGCTCTCAATCAGTGCGTACCTATGTAACAAATTACATTACAGGTATGGAGGGTAAAAAAGTATTGGTGGTAGATGATAACTTAACGAACCGTTGTATTCTTAAAAACCAACTGGAGTTATGGAAAGTAATACCAACACTTGCAAGTTCCGGCGCTGCAGCACTCGAAATATTAGATAAAAAAACACATTTTGACCTGGTGTTAACAGACATGCAGATGCCGGATATGGATGGATGCGAATTAGCAACCAGTATACAATTGCTTTATCCAAAAATTCCCATTATATTATTAAGTTCCGTTGGCGATGAACGTAATAAGAAGTATGCCGGTTTGTTCAGTGCTATTTTAACCAAGCCCATTAAGCAGGAGATGCTATGTAAACTTATGATTAATGAATTAAGAGGAAAAGGAAAATTAGCAGTAGAAACCAAACCTGCCACACAAAAACTTTCAATAGATTTTGCAACCGAACACCCATTAAGAATACTTGTTGCCGAAGATAATCTGGTTAACCAGAAACTTACACTTAAGATTTTGAGTAAACTGGGCTTTGAAGCCAAGCTGGCGCAAAACGGCCGGGAAGTTACAGAGATGGCTAACCTGCAGGAATATGATTTAATATTTATGGATGTACAGATGCCTGAAATGGATGGCATGGAGGCTACCAAAATGATAAGGAAATATATGGAAATTCAACCGCTGATAATTGCTATGACGGCAAACGCAATGAAAGAAGACAGGGATGAATGCCTTAGAGTAGGTATGGATGATTTTTTAAGCAAGCCGGTTAAGCTGGAGGAAGTGGTAAATATGCTGGCGAAATGGTCAAATATTTTAAAAGAAAGGGCACTTAAAAAAAATAAAGATATCCGTGCCTGATAAATAAACTTATAAAAATAAAAACAATGCTACACAACGAAAACTCAGAAAATAACACTACTGCCCTTACCTCATCGGGTACTGATGAGCTGTACGACTTAAGTATGCTGGAAGAAATGGAAGACAATGAATATATGGCGGAGGTGCTCAATATTTTTTTAAAAGAAACCCCTGAGGAATTAAAGGAAATGAACCAGGCATTGAATAAGGGCAATAACGACATTATTGCAACCAAAGCTCATAAAATTAAAGGTAGCGCAGGGGTAATACAGGCCAATAAATTAATTGAGCTTTTAATAAAAATAGAAACTATTGCTAAAAAAGGAATACAAAGCAGCGAATTAAAAGGCCTTGTTGATAATACAAAGCAGCTTTACAGCAATATAGAATCAGCACTGCAAAAACATTTAAAGGCTTTGGCATAATAAGGAGTACATTTAATTGAGCCATCTTGCTGAGGTTAATAAAATTTTAAATGACCGTCATGTCCCTAATAACTTATTTATGAAACTACTCATTATTCCAGTATTTCATTTAACAATATTCCAAAAAGTAAAAAAGCGGCCGTTTTAAAACGAAGCCGCTATTTTCGGCAACCTAAATAACCGTGAGTTATTGCGCCTGTTTGTTTTCATGCTATACTATCCCGTATAAATCTAATTTCGTTAGTAGTAACTATTGTTTAGTCATATTCCAGAAGCCACCGTTAAAATGGCTGCTCTCTGTACCCCAGCTACCATTCATTTTTGTTGGACTTATCAAGCTACCCATTAAATTAAACTTTTGCGGTGTAGCAGCATTAGTAGTGTAACTACATGTAAAAGTGATGCCAGCAGAGCCTCCCAATTGCCAGGTACCGTCTGCAATTTTCTCTCCGGCATTGTTCTGTGCTTCTACTGTTCCGTTTTGTTTAATAATGATGTTGAGGCTGCCAACCGGGGCTCCGTTGGCGGTTAATGTGCCAACCCATTTGCCAACCATTGGCGAAACAGGTGGTACAACTGTATCATCTTTATCTTTTTTGCAAGAAACAAATATGAAGGCTACCAACATAAGCATAGCGATACTTTTAAAGAGCATCAGTGAATAATTTTTTACGAGTTTCATTTTTCTAAATTTATTTGTTATTGATTTTTGATTACGGTGTAAAAATATATTTGTATGTCAGCGCAGGAAAGTGGTAATGAGCAAACAGTAAACCTGACTGAGAGAATAGAATCAGTAATGTTTAAATTTTAAAGATGTGATTACATAAATAAAGAAGCTCCACATAATAATAGTTAGTATGCTGTATATTGGCGGAAACATGTGAATGTAATTTGTACTACCCACAACATAAGCCCTTATATGCAAAGGCACACTTACAACAAATTGAAATGTGCACACGATGAAAACAATTTTTTCAACAATAGTTTTGTACTCAATTTTTTTAATACACATAAGCTGAAGCACACTCCCTGCTATCATCGGGAGTGCAAAGAAGGCTTCAAAAAAGGGTGTAAACAGGTAGTGTTGAAAATTCTCCATCCCAAACACAAGCCTTGACAGATGAAGGTATATTCCTGTTATAAGTGTACCTGCTGTAAGTACTTTCATGTACCTGAGTATATTTTGGGTTGTAATTTTCATCGTTAAAGTTTTATCAGTTTAAAGAAATAAAAGAACAGGAGCTATTTTTTAGCAACTGGCTTTCTTTTTGCAACATTAAATCTGTATGCTGCACTTATTCCATAAGAATAGTTCGTAAACTTTTCACTGCCTATTGCATAAATATCAGTAAGGCCGGCAGTATAATTTGCTCTGATACCAATACCATTACCAAAATAATATTCCACCCCGCTCACAATAGAAAAATCATTTTTCCTAAATGCGGCTTTTGCATTTTGTTTTTCGCCATCGTTTTCACTCATGGTGGCCTTTAAAAGAAAACTAACCTGTGATCCCGAAAAAAAAGCAATCCTGTTTTTAAGTTCATACCTGGCAACTATTGGAATTTGCAGGTAAGTTAATTTAGAAGTAACCTGTTCAACATCGCTGTACTTTAATTTAGACCCTAAATATGCAAATGTTATTCCCGGCTCAACTGAAAAAGATGTAGAAATATGCAACGTTGCAAAAACACCTGCATCGGGGCTACCTAATGATAATGGCTCCACTCCCGGAGCTCCGGAAAGATTCCAGTTAGAGAAATTCAAGCCTGTTCTTACACCGGGTGTTATTGTCTGTGAAAAGCCATTAGTAAAACTGAAAAAGGCGATAGCCAAAAAGAGTGTTTTACAAATACTGCTTTTTCTTTGGAAAAATAATTTACGTTTCATGATTATATTTTTTTGATTAATAATGATGTAAAATTATTAGCAGCAACAGGAGTTGTAAAGTAGTAATGAGTAAACAGTTAACCGGGTGAGCAAACGGAAATAAAAAACGGCCCGTTATAAAACGAAGCCGTTGGATATATCCCGATTTCTGCTTAATGATGCTGTGGGTATTTTATTTAAGTAACCCGAAAGATAAAAGTGCTTCGATAAGATTCAGGAGACAATGCATAAGGATAGAAAGCCATAAGTCCATTATTGTTTACTTGCTAACTCACAATCTGATTAAAAGATTTCCAGAAAAAAAACTGTTGCCAATAGGGATTATACTGGAATAATTGTGATTAACAGCAATTGTTACCCTATCAGCTTCATTCAGTAATACATTGCCACTAATATGGGTTGCATAAGCGTTTCGGTGTGTCTCATAAAAATATATCCGGTTTATCCCATTTACCCTTAGTGCTGCATCTATTGTTATATCAACAGCAGTTCCGTTAATTTCCCACTTCATTGTTGCGTCAAAATGATATACGCCTTTTACAGGTGCAATGAATGTACTGGGGTTTAAAAATGAACTACTGAGCGTAAAATTGCTTGAAATATCAAAATCTTCAGCATTGAATCTCACTACCTGATATGCATTTGGAGAAATATCGGTATAATCACCTTTTGCAGCAAATGCAATATCAACATCATCTGTACTTATAAATTTTTTCCATGCAGGTGCTGCTGAAGTGCCATTATTAAAATAATAACCAGTACCAGTTGAAATAGCAGGATTAGTATTATAAACCAGCAGGCTTACCGCAGGCGATGGAACGGTAATATTGTCTGTTGCGAATAACAAATTTACTCTTGGAATGAGCAACCCTTTGTTTGTGTTTTTTATTTCCAATGCTGCACTGGCATCGGGGGTGGTAGTATTGATGCCTACATTTTGTGCAAATGTTTGGCTTGATACTACAATAAGAAGGCTCAATAATAATTTTTTGTACTTAAGCATAGTTTTAAATTTTTAATTCTTCAAAACTATAGAGTAATAAAAGGAAAGAAAAAGAGTGATGAGCAAATGGTAAATACGATTGAGAGAACCGTTAGAGAATTATTTAAAGAGAATGATAATAGCCGCCAAAACAAAACAGCATGAAGCAATAAGTATCCCTTTAAAAGGAGTGCTGAACCAATATTTTTTTGCCAGCCACAAATAAAAAAGTACAGTAACAATATTTAGAATTAAAAATACCGGAGTTGTTACGATAGCAAAGTAATAAATTGCTACAAATAAATTAATAAGGCCAATATAAATAGCACCAGAACTATGGCTGGCATTAAACCCCGTCCATGCTTTCCACATGGTAGTTTCTTTTGTAAGAATGGGGAAAGATGTTTTCATTTCTTCCTCTACTAACTTATTTCTTGAAGAAAATTTATTGGTAAAAAAAGTATAGAGCAAATGAATGGTACCCAGGATGATAAAAGGCAACGAGCCTGCTATCCATAAATATTTTTCAATCATGGCTTAGTGCTTTTTGTAAGAACCCCTGCCCAGAATTCTATTGTAAAAAAGATGATGTGAAAAGTGAAACCAATATTCCTTGTAATTTCCCCACCGGGAAGTGTGGGAAAGAAGTTCCAGTGAAGTGCATAAACAATCAGCAGAAAAAAATGAAACAGGCAACCAATACGGTTCCACTTCTTTCTGTTTTCAATGCAGGAACCTGTCCACAAAACTATACCAGTTAAAACCGCCAATAGGTAAGCCTGCAATAAGCCAATGTACCCAATTTTATCTGTTTGCAGAAAGCTATAAGAACCCTTTCCGTACCATGCACCCAGTGTTGCATTAATAGTTGCGGCAATGCCCACTAACATCAGCAATGTGCCATGTACCCTTAAAATATATTTTCTTGTTGTTTCCATTTTATTAATTTTATTTATACAATTGAATTTTGTATGTTTTTAAAAAGCAGGGCATGTTGTTTTATTAATATCCGCTGCATTATTGATTTTATTGGAAACGCTGTGCTGAAATTTAATTTTTCGGTTACTATTGAGCAATCATGGGTTTCATTTATTTTAAAAAGCATTTCTATCGTAACAATCTTCATCACCACTGCTTTCATAACCACCTGCTTGCTGTCATAATCGCTTTCAATTACGGCCGGATAGGAGAAGGAAATAGGTATGAACCCAAGTTTTAGCGTCTCAAAAATTAAATATTTATCTTTCCCCAGGTAATTTACTTTATTAATAACCGGATGTACCGATACGAACCTTGTCATATTGGTTAGGCAGTCAAAAACAAAGTCTACAGGTTTGTTTATTTTATAGTTCAAGGTCATTTTTTTATTATTGTATTATTGTTGTTATTAGTGTACTAATTGCCGGTATTTAGATTTTTTATCAATAGTGTAAAGCATAAGTGCTGCAATGGAAAAAATTATAATCCCTGTAACACCGGCTGCACCAAAAAGTAATGGCTGTATTTTCTTCTCATCTACACAATACACAAGCATTGTCATAGTAGCTTTGTTTAGCACACCATGCATTAATGCAGGCACAAATACAGAACCGCTTTTTTTATAAAAGAAATAAAGAATATACCCGGTTGGAATACAAAACAAAATAAATAACAGGTTACCGATAATTGGATAGCCTGGATAATTATGGCCCATGGCTATTATAGGCCAATGCCATACCGACCATATTACACCACCAATTATAAAAGCATATTTTCTTGTAATTTGTAATAACCGTGGCATCATAAAAGCCCGCCATCCTGCTTCTTCACCAAGAAAGATGGGAAGATTTACAATTGGCACTACCAAAATGTTTAAGGCAAACAGCGTAAAAATATTAATTGAAATATTATCTGTTTTAACAGGCAAGCCTGATTTTAATATATGCCCATTAATTTGTTTTGCATCTATAAATAAATCCGGAATAAATAAAGCTGAGATAAAATAAGAAAGCAAAACACATATCAGTATTAGTAGTGTTCCTGTAAGCCAGTGTTTAAGTTTAGGGATTTTGAAGCCCAGATTCTTAAATACCGGTTTTTGCCCTGTAATTAATAAAACTGTAATTGCTGCAAGTGCCGGCATCAGCATTTGAAGGGGTACTAAGTTAGCCTTCTCCAGCCCTCCTTTAGCATGAATAATAAAATCAATGCTAAAGGTTGCTAAAAAGCAAATTCCGATAAAAAGTATGAGTTGATTTTTGATTTTATTCTTACTTGTCATTATACTGATATCCTTAGTATGTTTTTGTGTTATCACATAGTAAAGATATTAGCTGCTCACTTTTTATCTCAACACTAATGAGCAAACAGTAAAATGGCTGAGCAAATGGAAATATTAAACCCGGCTTAGTGCCGTGTAAAGTTTTATGTCTTTAAAATTTGGAAAACAATTCCACAAATTCCTGCTTTCTTGTTCGGGAGATGCTTACCGGCGTGCCATCATCCATTACTACATAGCCACCATCCCCACGAACATACTTATTGATGTGGCTGAGGTTAATTAAAAATGAATTATGGATGCGGTAAAAATCATTACCAGAAAGTGTATCGTCAATTTCCTTTAGTGGTTTTGAAACCAGGATTTTCTTTTTGTCTTTCAAAACCACTTTTGTATAGTTGCTATCTGATTCACAAAAAATAATGTCAGTGGTATTTACAAACAATAAACCTTCGGATGTAGTAAGTGCAATACGGGGAATAGTTTGATTGCCACCACTGCGTACTGCCTGCATTAATAACTCCATCTGTTCTTTCTGAGGTGATGATTTTCTTTTTTCAATTCGTTGAATTGTTTCAACCAAATCGTCGGGGTCAACAGGTTTAAGCAAATAATTTAATGCACTATACCTGAATGCTTTAATGGCAAACTGATGATATGCTGTAATGAATACCACATCAAAAAACAGTTCATCAAATTTCTCCAGCATATCAAAGCCATTCATATTGGGCATTTCAATGTCTAAAAAAACAACATCAGGCCTAAACTGGTTGATGGCAGCTATGCCTTTTTCGGCGGTATTGCAAACAGCTTCTACTTTTACCTGGGGGCAATAAGTTTTCAGCAGCATTTGCATCACTTCAAGGCTGTCGGCCTCGTCATCTACCAATACACAGCGTATCATAATTGTATGTTTTAAATTTTAAATAGGAATTTTTAAAATCACTTTTGTGCCTGTGGCTTCACCATTGCCGTTTGTAAGGTCAATAATTTGTATGCTTGCATTCAGCGATGTATATTGATTAAGCATACTGATACGTTCTTCTGTTAATTTCATGCCCAGCGATTTGTTGGCATTGGCAGATTTGCTTTTCATTTCCATTGCTCTTGAACGGCCAATGCCGTTATCTTCAATAGTACATTGCAGCATGTTATCGTTTGATTTTTTTACCGATACAGAAAGCCTGCCATCTGTATCTTTATGCAGCAATCCGTGCCATATTGCATTCTCTACATAAGGCTGAATGATTAATGGCGGAACCTGTAAAGTATCGGTACTTACATTTTCATCTACCATAATTTCATAAGTAAATTTGTTTGTAAACCGCAGCGATTCCATTTCAATATACAATTTCAAAGCTTCCAGTTCATCAGACAATGCTACCTCTTTGCTATTTGAATTATCCAATATTAACCGTATTAATTTGGCAAACCGGGTAAGATACCGTGAAGCATTCACCTGGTCGTTTTTAAGAATATACTTGTTGATTGAATTAAGTGAATTAAAAACAAAATGAGGATTCATCTGTGCCCGCAATGCTTTCATCTCTATTTCGGATTGCTTCTGCTTCGTTTGTATCAGTTCCAGCTCTGTATTTTTTTTCTCCTCCTCAGCTTTTGCTTTTTCTTTTACTGACTTTTGCCAGTTAGCAAAAAAAATACCTGCTGCTAATCCTGTGTTCATTAAAACAATTACCACAAAAAGTAATATCCATGTTAGTGCTATAAATTGTTGTGAAAAAAATGAGGGCAAGTGTGGTTTGACAAAGGAATATATAATTAATACCGGTGGTACTAAAATTAATAAGGATAAGATAATTTGGAAAAAGACCCGTCGTGAAAAACTCTTAAAATATGGCATTTTTTTATCCAAAAACTTTGCAATGCCCCTGATGGTAAACCAAAAAACAAGCAACAACACATATTGAGCCGCAAACCACAAGGCATGTGCAGCAAATGATAGCTCAGGCACTAAAATATACCGGACAACGCTTACAACCAGTGTAAAAAGAAAGAACCCGGCAAATGGAACATATCTCCAGTTCATAGCTTTTGTTTGTGAAGCTTCAGCATTGATAAATTGAGAATTAAATTTAAGTATTTTAAAGGGCATATAGTTGTTTATTCTCTATTTCAATTTAGCTTCTACCAACTTCTTTAATTCATCTATTTGTTGCTGCTGTTCTTTAATAGCCTGCAACAATACTGGCACCATATTGCCATAAGCAACCGATTTTTTCCCGTTATCATCTGTCATCACTAATTGAGGGAATTGTTTTTCTACTTCCTGTGCCAAGAAACCAATCTGCTCATCATTGCCCCTGGCTGTATCTTTCCATTGATAAGTATAACCATTTAACTGCATTACTTTATTTAGGGAATTTTTAAGTGGAGAAATATTTTTCTTTAAGCGTTCGTCTGAATTTTGAAATAAGGTTCCAATTACTACTGCGTCTCCATTACCTCTTAACGAAAGTACATCGCCAACAGAAAAGAAATGAAAGTTTAGCCGGGCATCAATATTGTTACCTAATATTGATGGTGTATATCCTGCAATATCCCAATAAGCCCCGGAGTTACTATTCCTAAAACTAATACGGGCATAATCGTTTGCATTTTCTTCCAGCACCAATTGAGGGTTACCTAATGAACTATTATATCTTATATGTACCAGCCCCAGCGGAGCGTTGGTGCCAAACCCTGTTTTGCCATTTTTAAGCATCATCATTACATTTTTTCTGCTACTTAAATTTTGCCCCCCACCTATTGTAAATAGAGGGTCTGTAGCAACCCATACATCCCGGTTACTGCCTGCGATTGTATCATTTAAAACACCTACTGTTGTTGAAAGATAGCTGTTTGAAATATTTGAAATCCCTATAACCATGCTTGCTCTTGCCTTTGCTTCATTATTGTGGCCAATTGCTGTGGAGCTTTGCGCCGAAGCAATATTGTTATATCCAAATGTATTTGAAAAAGATTCATTACTTATATTATTGCTTCCTATTGAAAAAGCAGTACTACCATTGACCGTATTATCATTACCTAATGCCAATGAGTTATAATCATTAACCTGATTAGCATATCCAATTGCAGCACTGTTGTTACTTGAGATGTAATTATTTTGGCCTGCCCCAAAGCCGAAGCTTCCACGAATGTTGTTACCTAAGCCAAGTGCCACTGAAAATTGTCCATTCACATTGTTGCCTACACCCATTGCTACCGAGCCATATTGTTTTGCCAGATTCTGCCGCCCTGCAGCAAAAGAGTATATTCCTATACTGTCATAATTCCATATATCCGGGTTTTCATTTGGTTGCCCCTGTATTGCGCCAACTGTTCCTGCCCGGAAGGCACTTTTGGAAGGTATCCACATCATTTTTGAACCGGCACCACTGGTATCGTTTCCAAACAATACCGTTTTATTTTCTGCTACATTAAATGCGGCTTTAGGTGTGGTTGTGCCAACGCCAACGCCTTGTGCATTTGCATTTATAGTAATGATTATGGTAAATAATACTACGCTTAGCTTTTTCATTTTTCTGATTTTTAAATGTATTGCTAAAGTATAAACTTGCCCAGGGCAGTAAAAGAACTAACGAGTGAATGGGTATGTGGAGTGAGAGATTGGTGATAATGCCGGTGATGGAATAACTGAGATGTAATAAAGATGAAATAAAATATATGCCAAAGCAATATTGCTATTTAATGAACAGCACCCAATGAAAGCACTATGAAACCAAAACCGCCAAAGATGATATGTACAACAATTGCAATGCTGGTGTTTTGCCTTATTTGTACAATTGCAGGCAGGATAAATAAAATTGGGAGTGCCGCAAAAACTAAATCAAATCCCATTGGCAAATGCCATACAGACCAAAATATTCCATGAACGAGCCATGTCCATTTCTTATTTAATATTTCCTGCCGTGGCTGGATATATCCTCTCCATAGAAATTCTTCTCCAAAAATATTAAAGAAAAAATAGAGCGGCCAAACATACAGTATCCATATATGCTCCTTATTTAAAGGCATATTTTTAAAAAAGAACGGTGTTGCATCAAATCCCATTTCAGGCACAATGATTTTTGCAATTAAAAAAGATGAAAGTGATAGCAGAACAAAAGCTATCACAGTCCAAAGCCAATCTTGTTTAGTCATCTTTTTAATTCTCATTCTGCTTAAAAGATTTTGTAGTTTATAGGAGCCAATTTCTTTTCCAGTAAGGTAAATAGCTCCTAAAAACATCGGCACTAATACTAAACCACCAACACAAATAAAATATACAATTTCTATAGGCAGATGGGTATGTGTTTCCATAAAGGGGATGGCGACTCTGCAGGCTATGTAATTTAACAAGGTTGGCAGGCCAAACAGCCAAAGGAAATCAATCCATTTTAGTGATTTAATTGTTGTCATTAATTTATTTTAGAGCTGTTCGCTTGTTTTCTGTTAAGAAGAAAACAGGTTTAATAGTAGTAATGCTATTAGCTGTGTTGTATTGTTCCGACGCAGAACCAAGCATCTCCCAAGCATCCCTGTCCAGTTCTTCAAAAGCCGCTATTGTTCCCATTCTTGCGATAATGTTGTTCATATCCTGTTCACTTACAAAGCTGCATTCCTGGTTCATTTTTCCCAGCATTAGCTCTGCCATCCGGCTTTCTATGTCATTAATTATTTCAAACTGGTCTTGCTCTTTTATAAAATAATTATGCAATGTTTCAATATATGCCAGGTACTTTCTCCAGGCATCATCTGCTACTTTAATTATTCTACCGCAGAGGTTGATATGAATAGTTGTTTGCATTTTCTTTTAATGTTAGGCTAAGGTATAATCCTGCTAAAGCTGGGAATAGAACGGGTTAGTAAATGGATGAGTGCAGTGAGAGAATGGTTTGAATGAAATACTACTGTGAGTACACAAACAATACTATTCGTCTACTTAGTTATTATTATGGAGATTCCCTTAAATTTACAAACGAAATGGATAAAAATAAATTAATAACGTTTATAGAACAGATTGTTTCAATACCCCGGCAAAAGGTAGAGGAAATAGCAGTTCACTTTCAGGAAATGCAAATTAAAAAAAATGATTTTTTTATTAAGCAAGGCCGGGTTTGCAATACCTACCTTTTTTTAGAAACCGGGTTTATCAGGTCGTACACTTTTGATTTGGATGGCAATGAAGTAACAACTGAATTCTATTCAAACAATCAAATAGTTTTTGAAGTAGGTTCTTTTTTTCAGAAAACATTGTCAAAAGAAAATTACCAGGCACTTGAAGACTGTGTTGGCTGGTATATTGATTTTGACCAATTGCAAATGCTCTTTCACTCTATCCCTGAATTCAGGGAATTTGGCAGAATGATATTGGTAAAAGGATTCATTTCATTTAAGCTAAGGGCACTTTCATTAATTAACGAAAGTGCAGAGCAACGGTATGAAACATTAATAAAAGCCCGTCCGGAAATATTTCAAAGGGCGCCATTAAAATACATCGCATCCTATTTAGGCATTACAGATACTTCATTAAGCAGGATAAGAAGAGAGCTGGCACATAGGTAATCATTTCTTGCCATTTGATAAGTAGAGTTTGATATACAAGGTTGAATTTTGTATCAAATTTAAAAATCAAAAAAATAAAGACATGAACAATGTACCACTTATCATCAGCATCCTGTTTGTTATAATTACTCTGCTAACTGTTTGGCAGTTTTATAACGCAGCCAACAAATCTAAAACAGTAATCGTTTGTTTATCAATTTTGCTATTACTACAAGCGGTTATCGGGTTATCCGGATTTTACCGGGTTACCCAAACGTTTCCTCCAAGGTTTGTTTTATTAATTGGCCCGGGCTTAATCTTTTCTGTAGTGCTGCTTCTTACAAAGTGGGGCAAAAACTTTGTTGATTCGCTCAACATTAAAAAACTTACTTTACTTCATACACTGCGAATTCCGGTAGAGATAACACTGTACTTTGTTTGCACAGCAAAACTTATTCCCGGGTTAATGACATTTGAAGGTAATAACTACGACATTCTTTCCGGCCTTTCAGCACCTGTAATATTTTACCTCGTTTTTGTAAGTAAAAAACTAAACAACAAAGCATTGCTGGTTTGGAACTTTGTTTGTTTGGGATTACTTATAAATGTTCTGATTATAGCAATACTTTCTGCACAAACTCCTTTTCAACAACTTGCATTTGACCAGCCAAATATCGGTGTTACTTTTTTCCCTTTTGTTTGGTTGCCTGCTGTTGTAGTTCCTATTGTCTTTTTATCACATTTAGCTGCCATCAGGCAATTAATATTAGCCAGAAAAAAAGTTGCACCGGCCACAATGAATCATTCCATCAACGTAGCCAAATAAATTTTTATGTGGACTATAAACAGTTTATGGTTTGAAGTGGCCATAGTGACCAACATACTTTTAGCAGGGCATATTTTTTTAGGCCATTTTGAAGAGAGAACCCCGAAATGGAGAAAGTTGTTAAAAGCAATTATGACTTTACTTGCCATCATTTCAGTTTCAATCTTCTTTGGCAGAACAATCGCCTTTATCGTATTGGGAATTGCATTTCTCCCTGTTATCTACATCCATGGGGTAGTATTACCCAAAAAAGGAATCAACGGCTGGACGGGTAAACCCAAAGCGAAATACTATGAGTTTAGAAAATGGGACAAGGATATTTTCAATGATTGTACCCAGAACAATGCCGGGAATATTTCATGAATCGTAGTACTGTTTACTAAGTACTGTATACCATTTACTCGTTATAATTTGTAACAATTATAAAGCAGCGCTTTCTTTGATACTCAATAATAAATAAAGCATTTATGAAAAAAGTATTTTTACTCCTCTCAATCTCTTTAATCTCAGCTATTGCAATGGCGCAGGTTTTATTTGTAAAAGATGTAAATATTGTTGTAAGTAACGGAGCCCTCTTAAAAACCAATGATATTAAAACAGAGGGTGCTGCAACATTTTTTATAAACGGAGAATTACAGATTGGCGGCAACTTAATTAACGATGCCACCAATGCCTTTCTCCCGGCCGATGGTAAAGTAGCATTCAACGGAACACAACAAAGTATAGGGGGAAATTTTCCGATTTATTTTCCGGTATTAGAAATTAGCGGAGCTGGAAAAAAGACATTGCAGCAAAATGTTTTTGCGGGGAATACATTATCATTAACTGATAATATTCTTTTATTAAACAACCAGGTATTAGAATTGAATAGTAAGCAGCTTACAATACTTTCTTCTTCAGCCAATGCTATACAACGCAGTGCAAACGGATTTATAGAGTCAGAAACTAATTCGCAAAATGGATATGGTTATCTGCAATGGAATATTAAGAACAATACAGGCAATTATATTTTCCCATTGGGAAATAGCATTGCAAATATATACCTGCCTTTAACTGCTGATATACAACAGGCTGGTACAGGTGCTAATGGTTATATCCGTGCAGCAATTTACCCAACAGATGTAACACAAACCCCCAACAACAGGCCTTTCCCTATTGGTGTTACCAATATGAATAATACTGCCGGACAGGAAGCGGCTTCAAAAATTGCTGACCGATTTTGGATAGTTGAAGCTGGTAATTATACAAATAAACCCATAGCAGATTTAAAGCTCAGTTATCTGGAAAGCGAATGGGACAATAGTAATAGTTCTACAAACAGTATTATAGAAGGTTTATTAACGCCACATGCCTGGAATGGTACACAGTGGACAATTGCAACAGGAACGGTACAGGTAAATAATATATTGGTAGTATCGGGAACAAATTTTAGTAACAGCGTATGGAGAGCTACACAGGGAGCCGGGGCTTTGCCAGTTACGCTTCTGTCTTTCACTGCACAATTAAATAGTGCAGGTAATGCGGATATTAAATGGAGTACGGCTACTGAAACAAATACCAGCCGGTTTGAAATAGAAAAGTCGCCGAATGGAAGTATGTTCAGTTATTTAAAATCAATAGCCTCCTCAGGTAATAGCTCGTCTATCCGCAATTATTTTGAACATGATAATCAGGTGGCTGTGGGTACAACATTTTACCGCCTTAAAATGATTGACTTGGATGGTAGTTTCAAGTATTCAAATATTGCCAGTGTAAAAAAGATTGCAGGAAATGAAGTACTTATTTATCCAAACCCGGCAACAGAAAGTATTACCATTGCCTGGGGAAAACCAGTTACTGAAAACATAACCTGCAATATTTATGATGCGGCTGGAAAAGCTGTTATGCATTGGATTGTATCATCTGGCAATATTAAAACAACAAAAGATGTAAAAATGCTTCCGGCTGGTACTTATTTTATTTATTGGGTTGAGAATGGCTTAAGGAACAGCCGGTTATTTATTAAAAGATAACAGGCATTATTTTGTTGGAGCAGAGTATTTAGTTGCCGCAAGCAGGGATTAAATCTCTTTATTCCTAGCCTGTACAAGTATCGGTTTATTAATATACTTACTGCTAAGTGCTTTCTTATCAAAAATCTGCATAGTACCAAAACAAAAAAGCCTGCAAAATCAACGATTTGCAGGCTTTTGGTAAGAATTGATATTCTAAAAGCGGAGCGGACGGGACTCGAACCCGCGACCTCTGCCGTGACAGGGCAGCATTCTAACCAACTGAACTACCGCTCCAACTACCCAAGTGCTGAGTTCAAAATCAAAAATTGACCTTCACTCTTTTTTGGGAGGGCAAAGATAGGTTTTTGATTTTCTCATTCCAAAACTTTTATTAAAATATTGTAATCACTAATTTTACAGCCTAACTTACACTCAAGTTTTTTTAACATTGCAATTGTAAACCAAATAGTAACACTTACATGCCTGAACTTAAAAACCGACAGTTTCTTGACTTTGAAAAACCAATTAAAGAACTGTACGACCAGATAGAAGTACAAAAGCAAAGTGCTGAAAAAAGTAAGATTGATTTGAGCGGCACTATAGCACAACTGGAAGAACGTATTACAGAAACAAAAAAAGACCTTACCGCTAACCTTACTCCATGGCAAAAAGTGCAATTAAGCCGCCACCCCGACAGGCCTTATACCTTAAAGTACATAGATAAAATGTGTACCAATTTTATTGAACTTCATGGCGACCGTAATATAAAAGATGATAAAGCAATGGTGGGAGGTTTTGCCCAATTAGACGGAGAAACAGTAATGCTTATCGGGCAACAAAAAGGTATTAATACCAAAATGAGGCAATTGCGCAATTTTGGTATGGCTAACCCGGAAGGTTATAGAAAAGCATTACGCCTGATGAAACTGGCAGAAAAATTTAATAAACCCGTTATTACTTTAATTGATACTCCCGGTGCCTACCCCGGCCTGGAGGCAGAAGAAAGAGGACAGGGAGAAGCCATTGCCCGGAATATTTATGAAATGATAAGACTGAAGGTCCCCGTAATATGTGTAATCATTGGCGAGGGTGCCAGTGGCGGCGCATTAGGTATTGGTGTAGGCGATAAAGTTTTTATGCTTGAAAATACCTGGTACACAGTAATTTCTCCCGAAAGCTGCAGCAGTATTCTTTGGCGTACCTGGGATAAAAAAGAAACAGCAGCAGAGCAATTAAAATTAACCGGGGAAAATATGCTGCAGTTTGGATTGGTTGACGGCGTAATACCTGAGCCATTGGGTGGATCTCACTGGGACTATGATGAAGCCGCTGCAATTTTAAAGAATTATTTGATACCGGTAATTGCAGCATTAAAAAAAATACCCGCCGAAGAAAGAATACAGCAACGCATTGAAAAGTTTGGGAAGATGGGCTTTTGGGAAGAAGCATAGCGTTAAGTAAAAATTCAAAACTTCAAAGTTTTTTATTTTGCTTTTTGACTTTTGATTTTTTATTTTTCAACCACAGCAAAAATATCATGCTTAAAATAGGAGTAATAGGTGCAGGGCATTTAGGAAAATTTCATTTAAACAATTGGGCCGGAATTGAAGGCGTACAATTAATTGGTTTTTGTGATACTGATGATGCCAATGCAAAGCTGGTAAGTGAAAAATATAATATTCCCCGCTATACCGAAACAGAAAAACTGATTGATGCCTGCGATGCACTGGATATTGTTGCCCCAACCAGTTTTCACTTTGAATTATGCGAAGCTGCCATAAAAAAAGGAAAGCATGTATTTGTTGAAAAACCTTTGGCAAATACTATGGATGAGGCAAGAGCATTAGTAAAACTTGCAAAAGAAGCCAATATAAAATTCCAGGTAGGGCATGTAGAGCGGTTTAACCCGGCTTTCCTGTCTTTGAAAGAATACAATCTCTCTCCAATGTTTATAGAAGTACATCGCCTGGCACAGTTTAATCCAAGAGGCACTGATGTTAGTGTGATACTCGACCTGATGATTCATGACATTGATATTATTTTAAGCCTTGTAAAAAGCAACGTTAATTATATTAGTGCCAATGGCGTGGCAGTAATGAGTGATACACCCGATATTGCCAACGTAAGAATTGAATTTGATAATGGCTGTGTTGCTAACCTTACCAGCAGCAGAATATCGATGAAGAAAATGCGGAAAATGCGGGTGTTTCAAAAAGATGCTTATATAGGCATTGATTTTTTAGAGAAGAAAACAGAAATTATTAAACTGAACACCCCTGATGATAAAAATGTATTTACGTTTGATATTGAAACCAACAGCGGCAAAAAAACAGTTGCCATTGCCAGCCCAAACATACCGGAAGTAAATGCAATAAAAATGGAGCTGGAAGAATTCCGTGATGCAATACTGAATAATACCGACACCCCGGTAAGTGTTGTGGATGGCTTCAGGGCAATGGATGTGGCGCACCAGATACTGGAAAAAATAAGCAAGGCAGGCCACAATTAATATGGTGTGCATTATTTAAACTCATGCTTTAATTTAATTGAATCAGCCAAGGATACATATACGATGGTATGCAACAGGTGACTTTATTGCGGCACTAATTGCATGGATATGTTTTTACTTTGCAAGAAAAACAATTATTGGTGAGCAGCCGCTTGTTGGCAACAAGTTTTACATCGGCCTGTTTCTTTATCCGCTGGCATGGATCACACTATACCATCTTGGCGGCTGTTATAAAAATATCTACCTTAAATCAAGATTGACAGAATTCATCAACACTTTCAATTACTCTTTTTTAGGCAGCATATTTATCCTCTTTCTTTTTATTTTGTACGATGCACCTGGTGATTATAGTATTTATTACAAAGAGTTTTTTTCGTTATGGGGCATCCAGGTGGCTGTTACTTTTATTATCCGTTTATTTTTTCTAACCACAGCAAAAAAGCAATTGAACAACGGTCGTGTATTTTTTAATACCCTCATTATTGGCCCCAGCAAAAATGCGGCATCTTTATACAACACCATCGTTAATAATAAAGAAAACCCCGGGTACCGGGTATCCGGCTTTATAAACACAAACGAATACTCCGGCAATGAACTGCCTGCAGCTATCACTAATTTTGGCAACACTGAAAATATTGCGCCAATAATTACAGCAAATAATATTGAAGAAGTAATTATAGCAGTAGAAAAAAAAGAAAGGGAAAAAATAGAAAAAATTTTACAACAGCTCAGCGATAAAGATGTAAACATAAAGATCACCCCGGATAATGTTGATATTTTAAGCGGCACCGTGCAGACCGATAATATTTTAGGCGTTCCGCTCATTGATATACACTCGGGCCTGCTATCATCGTGGCAGCAAAATATTAAACGCCTTGTAGATATTGTAATATCAATAAGTGCAGCTATTATTCTTTTGCCGCTTATTATTTATACAGCTGTAAGGGTTATACTATCTTCAAAAGGCCCGTTATTTTTTTTGCAGGAAAGAATTGGGTATAAAGGCAAGCCCTTTATCATGTATAAATTCAGAAGCATGATTGTTGATGCAGAAAAAGACGGCCCTCAACTAAGCTCCGATGATGACCCCAGGATAACCAAATGGGGTAAAGTAATACGTAAATGGCGCCTTGATGAATTACCGCAGCTATGGAATATAATAAAAGGCGAAATGAGTTTGGTTGGCCCAAGACCAGAGAGAAAATTTTACATCGACCAAATCATTCAGCAACATCCAGAATATAATTATTTGTTTAAAGTTAAACCCGGCCTCAGCAGCTGGGGCATGGTTAAATTTGGATATGCCTCATCGGTTAAAGAAATAATTGAACGTATGCCATATGATTTCATGTACATTGAAAACATATCACTGGCATTGGATTTTAAGATCATGTTACATACAGTGCGTATAATTTTTAGTGGAAAGGGTAAATAAGTAACCAGAAGGTCTTTTGTACAAGTGCCCTTTATTGCCTATTGCGCCGATTTGTTTATTTTTGATAAAACCATAGCGTCTTGAAAAGAATTCTCTTTTTACTAATCTTTTTTTATTATCAATCCTTCATCAAAGCGCAGGATAAAAATTACTGGCAACAACAGGTTAACTATAACATTGATGTTAGCTTAAACGATGCCAAACATAGTTTAGATGGATTTGTAAAGATGGATTATTTCAACAACTCTCCTGACACCTTACGTTTCATCTGGATACATCTTTGGCCAAATGCCTATAAAAATGACCGTACTGCATTCAGCGATCAAATGCTGGAAAATGGCAGCACAGATTTTTATTTTTCCAACGAGGATAAAAAAGGATATATCAACCGGCTCGACTTTAAAGTAAATAACACCACAGCACAAACAACTGATCATCCGCAGCACCAGGATATTATTAAACTGATTTTACCACAGCCATTAGCCCCTAAAAGTATTTGCAAAATTGAAACGCCTTTTCATGTAAAACTGCCTTATTATTTTTCAAGAGGTGGGCATATCGATCAATCGTATCAAATAGCACAATGGTATCCTAAGCCTGCAGTGTACGACAGCAAAGGCTGGCATCCTATGCCCTATTTAGACCAGGGTGAATTTTACAGTGAGTTTGGAAATTTTGAAGTGCAGATAACCTTACCAAAAAATTATGTGGTAGCCGCAACAGGTAATCTACAGGAACAAAGTGAAAAAGATTGGTTGCAAAAACGTAAAGTTTTTAACAGGGACGACTATTTAAAAACAAGAAAGAAAAACGAAAAGAATAAAATAAAGGAGAACGCTATTCCTTCGGCTGCTGCAACCAAAACACTGCATTACACCCAAACCAATGTACATGACTTTGCATGGTTTGCTGATAAAACACTTTCTGTTAAAGCAGATACTTTACAATTACCTTCCGGCAAAACGATAACAGTATATGCTTTTTATTTTGCTGAGAATGCAGCAATATGGGCAAAGAGCATTTCTTTTATTAAACAAGCCATACTCACAAAAAGCAAATGGCTTGGAGAATACCCTTACGATGTGGTAAGTGTAGTGGAGGATGAAAAAGCTGGTGGTGGCGGCATGGAATATCCCACGATTACTTATTTATCATCTGGCGATACTGAAAAAGACCTTGACTTTGTTATTAACCACGAAGTGGGACATAATTGGTTTTATGGTATATTGGCCAGCAACGAACGTACGCATCCCTGGATGGATGAAGGCATGAATACTTATTATGACAATCGCTATGAACTTAAGTATTATGCTAATTTATCCAGCCCCGTAAAAAGTACATTTATAAGCAACCGAATACCAGGTGATGAGTCTAAAATGATATTGCAATCAATTATAAAAGCAAAAATAGATCAACCTATAGAAACCGTTTCAGAAAAATTCAACGAAATCAATTACAACACTATTGCTTATACCAAGGCTGGTGAGTGGTTAACCATTTTAGAAAAAGAATTAGGCAGGGATTTATTTGACAGTTGTATGAGGGAGTATTACCGGCGCTGGAGTTTTAAACATCCTTACCCTGAAGATTTTAAGAAAATATTGGAAGAAGTAAGTGGTAAAAATTTAGATGCTGCTTTTTCTTTATTAAACAAAAAAGGAAACCTTGTAAATACTACAACAAAAAAAGACATCCACTTTTCTACTTTTTTTAATTTTAAGGATACAGATAAACACAATTATATTTTTGCTGCGCCTGTTATAGGCACCAATAAATACGACAGGCTAATGCTTGGTGTATTGCTGCATAACTATACTTTACCTACAGCCAAATTTCAATTTTTTCTGGCACCGCTATATGCTACAGGAAGCAAACAATTCAACGGTATAGGTGCTTTAAATTATCATTGGTATCCTGATCATGCTTTTCAAAAAATTGAGATTGGTTTAAATGGTTCCCGTTTTTCAAGTAATCACAGCCTGGATACAACAGGAAAAAAAATATTTGAAACCTTTTATAAAGCAGTTCCTTTTGTAAAATTTCATTTCAGGCAAGGTTATAAAAGCAGTTTATCCAGCTGCATAGATATCCGTCACTTTACAATAGGAGAAAAACAATTTACCAATTATAAATATAAAACCGGCAGCGACAGCGCTTTCACTTATCCAACAGCATTAAAAAACAACTCCCGCTATATTAACCAGCTTACATTTAATATTATTAATAGCCGGGTATTATATCCATACAGTTTGCAATTACAGTTGCAGCAGGGCGAAGGGTTTTACAGGTTAAATGCTGCAGGAAATTATTTTTTCAATTATGCTAAAGGCGGTGGCATGGAAGCAAGAGTATTTGCTGCAAAATTTGGATATGCCGGCGCTAAAAATTTTACTGCTTATCTATACCAACCCAGGTTGTTGGCCGGTACCGGGCAAGAAGATTATACCAACAGCAATTATTTTATGGGTCGTACCGCCTCCACAGCATTTGGTAATATTCCTGTAACCAATGGCGGTATAGCTGCACAGCAGGTGTTGATACAAAATGGCGGAGGATTAAAACTCAGGTTAGATCCATACAGCAGTGTACAAGGCTACAGTGAAAATTGGATAGCCGCTGTAAATTTAAACAGTACCTTACCAGAAAAATTATTTCCGGTAAAGTTGCCGCTGAAAATATTTTTTGATGCCGGTACATATGCAGAAGCCTGGAAAAAAAATACCACTACGCCAAGATTGCTTTATGTTGGTGGCCTGCAATTATCGTTGTTTAAAAACGTACTGAACATATACGCACCAGTCATTTACAGTAATATATTTAAAGAACAACTTAAGACCGATAAAGAAGCTAACAAGTTCATCAAAAAAATAACATTCAGTATTGATCTTCAGAGTTCATCAGTAAGAAAAATTACATCTCAATTTCGTTTTTAATGGAAAGCATTCAATACTTTTCCTATCAACAGATAGATAAAAAAAAATGGGATAACTGTATTGCAGTTGCAGGCAATGGGTTGTTGTACGCCTGCAGTAGTTATTTAGACAGCATGGCTGTACATTGGGATGCCCTTGTTTTAAATGATTATGAAATGGTGATGCCACTGCCCTGCAGAAAAAAAATAGGTTTCAATTATTTATTTCAACCTTCAATAACACCGGTACTAGGTATTTTTGGTAATAGTATAACGCCTGAAATTGTTATCAGGTTTATTGCTGCTATCCCCGACAAATTTAAATTATGGGATTTAAGTTTTAATAGCAACAATATAATCAGCGTTAGTAAAGGCGCAATTGTAAAAAGAAGTAATTATGTTTTAGCATTAAATAAAACTTACGACCAGTTACAAAAAAATTATTCTGAAAATATACACCGTAATATTGCCAGGGCAATTAAAACTGGCTGTGTTTTAAAAAAAGATATTGCGTTTGAAGATATTGCCGCCATCTGCAAAAAAGAATTTCCAAAATTTACCACAGTAGAAAATGGCCTGTTTAAAAAACTACAGGCTGTTTATAAAATCTATAAGGCAGATGCTGAAAGTTACGGTGTGTATTCCCCAAAGGGAGATTTAGTAGCCTCCTGTATTTTTCTCTTCTTTAAAAACAGGGTGTATTACTGGCTGGTGGGCAATGCCCCCGAAAGTAAACAACTTGGCGCATCATCATTACTTATTGATGGCTTTATAAAAGACCATGCCGGCAAAGAGCTGATGCTTGATTTTGAAGGAAGCGATGCAGTAAGTGTTGCTGAGTTTTATAAAAAATTCGGGGCTGCATTAGAACAATACACTACTGTTTATTTAAATAAACTTCCTTTCCCTTTTAGTTTATTTAAACCTTTACCTACGCATTACAGTTCGCTTATTTCAGAATAGAAATAAAAGATTCGTTTACCTGTATGGCATTTTTATAAAATGCAGCTAAATCTTTATACTCAATAAGTGCCGCAGTAAACCCACAGTTTTGCAGGCGGTCGATATAATTCTGCAACTGGTAAATCCGCACATGGTCTTTTTGCCCAAATAAAGCTGACTGTTTTTGAGCATCATTAATTCCTGGCTCTTCAATTGTAGCAGTAAGTAATGTTGAATAAGGCACTTGTAAAATTGCCCTGCCACCTGGCTTAAGCACACGGTATATTTCAGCCATTGCTTTTATATCATTGGGTATATGCTCCAATATATGATTACCAATTACTGCATCAAAACTATTATCGGCATAAGACAAATGAGTAGCATCTTCATTTTTAATATTACTGTCGATGTTTTTGTAAAACAAAGGCTCTATGTCTGCAGTAATTACTTCATTATTTGTTCTTATAAACCGGTAAATATTTTTTTCGGGAGAGAAGTGCAGGATTTTTTTACCGGTAATTTTAATTTGGTCATTGAGCAAAGCAATGATGAGACGTTCCCGTGCCGTACTTAAACAGGCGGGGCATAAAATATTATCGCCATAACCGGCAACTACCACATTTACTTTTAAAGCATTTGCATTTTCTGCAGCTGGATAGTCAGGTACAAACTTACTATAGCTGGCACCACAACAATTACATTCAAATCCTGAGTCTTTAAATTTGGCGTAGCTTATCCTGCACCTGATTTTTTTAATAGCCAATAATAATCGCCTGTAATTGCCTTGTAAAAAATGATACGCTCCTGCCAGTTTCAACAATTTTTTCAGGTATGCTTTCAACGCAATTATTTTATTATTGAAGTAATAAGGATTCTGCCAATAACATATCCTGTGGCCGGGTGATCTTTATATTGTTCTCCTCTCCTTTTACCAGGTGTACTTTTAATCCAAAAGCTTCAACCACTGTGGCCTCATCAGTAAACTTATCTTTATAATCAATATTAAAAGCAGGTAACAAAATTTTGCTATGGAAAGTTTGTGGCGTTTGCACCAGTTTAATATTTGCTCTTTCCAAAGCAGTATTATCATCGCCATTAATCATCCTTACACTGTCTTTACTGTCTATCACCGGAATGGCAGCTCCATATTCTAATGCTGCATCATAACAACGTATGATTAAATCTGTGCTTAATAAACAACGTACTGCATCATGTACAAATACAATACTTTCTTCTTCCACTAATTGCAGGCCGTTTTGTACAGAATGAAATCTTGTTCTTCCCCCAATGGTAATTTTAATACGGTTGTAATCAAAAAAGGCATCAATAATTTCCTGCCCTGCTGCAACATGCTCTTCGGGTAATACCAATATCACCTGCATGTCTTCATACGCTTGTAAAAAAGTTTTTATGGTATAATACAAAACGGGTTTACCGTTCAATAATAAAAATTGTTTGGGAACTGTATTATTCATTCTTGTGCCGGTGCCTCCGGCCACAATAACTGCAATTTTCTTCATCGGAATATATAAATAAATGGGCTGTAATGTTCAGCAAAGATATGAAGTACAAGAGTGGTTATTTTTCTTTTTTACTAAAAAGGAAAAGTAACAAACAACTGTTGCCAATACCGTCGAATAAAGATATAAAGCCGGTAAAAAAAATTAATCCTGGTATATTCTTACATAGTTATCTCCGTCGCTGTTACGCATACCCCTGTACATACCGGCACTATTTAAAACCATTGCAATATTTCCGGCAGCATCAACACCAATCATTCCTCCTTCACCTTCCATTTTTATCAACTTATTATTTACCACTTCATTCATTGCTTCCTGTAAATTCATGCCTTTATATTCCATTAAACAACTTACATCATGCGCTGCCACGGCACGTATAAATGGTTCGCCATGGCCTGTACAACTAATAGCGCAGGTTTTATTATTGGCATAAGTACCGCATCCAATTAAAGGACTATCGCCAATGCGGCCATATTTTTTATTGGTCATGCCGCCTGTACTGGTTGCTGCTGCTATATTACCATCTTTATCACATGCCACTGCGCCAACGGTTCCAAATTTTTTGTCTTTAAATAATTCTTCCAGGCCCTGATGTGTATGATCGAGAGAATAATTATCGCTGTCTCTTATTGCCTTCCACTGGTCGTAACGAAACTGCGAAAAGAAAAATTCATCAGGTTCTAATTTAATACCTTGTTTAATGGCAAAATCATTCGCCCCTTTTCCACTAAGGAAAACGTGGTTACTGTTTTGCATTACTTCAGCTGCAAGCTCTATCGGGTTGCGTACATTTCTTACAGCAGCCACAGCACCGGCACTTAAATCTTTTCCGCTCATTATAGCGGCATCCATTTCCTGCACGCCTTTTTTTGTAAAAACAGAACCCCGTCCTGCGTTAAACATCAGGTTATCTTCTAAAATAACTATGGCGGCTTTTACTGCATTTATTGCTGTGCCACCTTCTTCCAGCACAGCATAAGCAGCCGATAAAGAATCGTTGAGGCCTTTTAAATAAGCCGCTTCCAATTCCGGTGTCATGTCTTCTTTTAAAATGGTTCCGGCTCCGCCGTGAATGGCAATCGATAATTTTTGCATACGTGTTGGTGGGTATTAAATAGTGCTTCAAAAGTATTTAATTTACTGCCATAAAACTTCTACAATTTTTAGCTGATGTTTAAACGTAAGTTAACAATACCTGATTTCCTTTTAATACTCGTTAATCTTATTCCTTTGTACGGTGTTTGGTTTGAGGGCTGGGATGCAAAAGAAATATTTATTGTGTATTGCCTTGAAACGGTAATTATTGGAATAATTAATGTGGTAAAGATGGCCTGCATCACCATTTTTGTAAGAAAAAAAGATGTGTGGGAAAGTAATGGCAACACCATGCAGAGCGGTTGGTTTTTTATTTTCTTTTTTATTATTCATTATGGCTTTTTTGTTTTTGTACAAACGCAAATATTTTTTGGCGTAAGCCGTATGATACCTGATGGTTCGATGATAATGAATTATGCAAAAATTCCGGAGTTGTTAGGCCATGATGGGAAACTATTATTGCTGATATTTATTGCTTACTATACGGTGCAGAATATTTTTGGTTTTTTCAGTTCGGGTGCTTACAAAACGGTTAGTTTGGGCAGGCAAATGTTTGAGCCCTATATGCGGATATTTGTGCAGCAATTTGTAGTAATACTCGGCAGTATGTTTTTAACCTTTGGCTCAGGTAAAATATTTATTTTGATATTTGTTATATCAAAAATATTTTTTGAATTGTTTGTAAACTTCGACAGATACCTGGCTATGGCAGAAAAAAGGCAAAGGGAAAAAGCTGAAAAGGAGAAGAAAAATTAGCGCAGCAATTTTTTACACTCTTCCAGCAGCTTTTCTTTATCAATAGCAACAGTACCTACTTCTTCGCAAACCAAACCGCCGGCTATATTAGCCATATCGGCCATTAATACTACATTTTTTGTAGTGGCATATACCAGCGATGCAACAGCAATTACCGTATCGCCTGCACCGCTTACATCTGCTACATTGCGGATATGTGTAGGAATAACAGCAGCTGTTTTATCATCATTATAAAAAACGCCTTTTTCCGATAA
>JAYVJU010000027.1:0-29050 GCA_043769035.1 Ferruginibacter sp. | reverse complement strand
TGCTTTCTTTTTAATTCATCGCAAAAAGCAGCGGTCCGCCTGTCTTGCCAAACAATGGCATTATAAACAGGTTTACCTGTTGCCCTTTCCCAAACCACGGTGGTTTCCCGTTGGTTGGTAATGCCAATTGCAGCAATATTTTCAACTGTTAACCCTGCTTGCGAAATAGCTTCGGCAGCAACCCCCAGTTGTGTGCTCCATATTTCATTGGGGTCATGCTCTACCCAACCCGGCTGCGGAAAAATTTGTGTAAACTCTTTTTGAGCTACTGCAATTATAGCACCCTGTTGATCAAATATAATGGCACGGCTGCTGGTAGTGCCCTGGTCAAGAGAAAGAATATACTGCTTCATTGGAAACTTTATTTATGCTTCAAGTTAATTGAATTTTACTGAAAATTTATTTTGCAACAATGTTGCAGTGTTTATATATCTTTGTGCCGTGCATTTAAAAAGAACAATATGGTATAAACAGGTAACAGCGGTTTTGCTGTTGCTGATATTGTCTTCAGTAACTGTCACCCAGTTATCGCATTCCCATACTTCCGCAGCAACGCAGAAAAAAGTTGTTGTAAAAAAAACAGACCTGCCGGGCTTCTATACTTCTGGTGCAGAAAACAAGTGTTTTATTTGTGAATACCAACTTACCAAAGATGCTGATATCAATCATGCTGTTTTTAATATTGATACTCCCTTTCATTATCCCGTTTCCTCAGCGGTATTATATTCATTTACTTACCCGGGCATTTGTTCCTTCATCGAAACCCGTGGGCCTCCTGCTATTATTTAATTAATTCCATCGGTAGGCTTGCCTGCTGCAGCAATCGTCCATTAGCAGACCTGTCGCTGTAAATAATTTTAATTAAATAATATCAAACAATGAAAAAGTATTTTTTATTAATCAGCGGTGTGCTGCTGTTTTCACTTGCTGCAAATGCAAACGACCTTTTAACTCCTTTACCAAAAACAATATTAAAAGGTAATTTTTCCGGAAAGATAACGGATGCAAAAACCGGGAAACCAGTTGCTGCAGCCACTATATATATTACCGATGTGAAAATCGGCTCTGCATCGGATAATGAAGGAAATTTTATCATTAAAAATATCCCCGACGGAAACCACCTGGTTGAAATTTCTCATGTTGGTTATACCACTGTTGCAGAAAATGTAAGCATCAGCGGCGATACAAAAAAGGATTTTATATTAACCGAATCTGTTGTAGAAAACAATGCTGTTATTGTAACAGGTGTAAGCGGAGCCACGCAGTTAAAAAAAGTTCCGTTTGCAATTACTGTTTTACGCCGGCAGGATTTTTTTCAAAATACATCTACTAATATTATTGAATCGCTGACAAAGATCGGTGGCGTTTCTACTTTATCTACCGGCCCTGCTATTTCAAAACCTGTTATACGTGGGTTAAGTTATAACCGTGTATTGACCGTTAATGATGGTGTACGGCAGGAAGGCCAGCAATGGGGAGATGAGCATGGTATAGAAGTAGATGAAGCCAGTGTAAGTAAAATCGAATTATTAAAAGGTCCGGCATCTATTATTTATGGCAGTGATGCTATGGCCGGTGTGGTAAATATTATTACCAATGTGCCGGTACAGAACAATACCATTAAAGCAAACATCAGCAGTAATGTGCAAACCAATAACAGGTTACGAACATTGAATGCAAATATTGGTGGTAATAAAAATGGTTTTAACTGGAACTTGTACAGCAGTAATAAAGCCGCCGCCGATTACAGGAATAAGTATGATGGGTACGTGTACAATTCAAAATTTAACGAACACAATATTGGTGGCTATGCTGGTGTAAATGGCGATTGGGGCTATAGCCATTTACTGGTAAGTAATTTTAATTTAAAAGCCGGATTGGTAGAAGGTGAAAGGGATATTGACGGATATTTTATTAAGCCGGTGGCTGGTGGCGGTGAAACAAGAGCTACTGATGCTGACTTTAAAAGTACCAGGCCGCAAATTCCTTATCAGCATATCAGGCATTTTAAAATTGCAGCTGATAACAATATTAAAATTGGAAAAGATCATTTAACTTTTAACCTGGGGTTTCAACAAAACCAACGGGAAGAATTTGGCAATATTGATGATTTGAATGAACGGGCTTTATATTTTGATTTAAAAACAGTGACCTATACAGCCCAGTATCATTTAGCAGAAAAGAAAGGATGGAAAACATCAATTGGTGTAAACGGAATGCAACAGGATAACACCAACAAAGGGATAGAGCAATTAATTCCTGATTACAATTTATTCGACTTTGGCACTTATGCCTATACAAAAAAAGAAATTAAAAAGATAACCATCAGCGGCGGTGTACGGTACGATACCAGGAATATTGATGTAAAAAATTTACTGGATGGCAATGCAATAAAGGGGGCCGCATTTAAAAAATCTTTTTCCAATATCTCCGGCAGCATTGGCCTTGCTGCACAGGCAACTGATAAACTGAATTTTAAATTTAATATCGCAAGAGGATTCAGGGCACCAAGCATTCCCGAACTGGCAAGCAATGGTGCACATGAAGGAACAAACCGTTACGAATACGGAGATGCCGGATTAAAAAGTGAGACCAGTTTACAATTTGATGGTGGCTTTGATTACAGCGCAGAACATTTATCAATAGGCATCTCTTCTTTTTACAACAGCTTCAGCAATTTTATTTTTTACAACAAGCTTGAAGCAACAGTCGGTGGCGATAGTTTAGTAAATGTAAATGGAGATATCATTCCGGCTTTTAAATTCAACCAGCGCAAAGCTTCATTGGCCGGCCTTGAGGCCAGGCTGGATATTCATCCGCATCCGCTTGACTGGTTACATATTGAAAACAGTTTTTCTTTTGTAAGCGGAAAATTTGCTGCAGCCCTTGATGGTTCTAAAAATATTCCTTTTATACCTGCACCAAAATTGGTTACAGAATTGAGAGGCAATTTTGATCACTTAAAAGGTGCTGTACATAATTTTTATGTAAAACTGGAACTGGATAATACATTTACGCAGCGAAATATTTTTACTGCTTACGATACCGAAACAAAAACAACAGGTTATTCATTATTGAACCTGGGCGTTGGGGCAGACTTTGTAAATAAAAAGGAGCAGGCGCTGTTCAGTTTAAGTTTAAGTGCATTAAATATTACCGATGTGGCTTATCAAAATCATTTAAGCCGTTTAAAATATGCTGCTGAAAATTTAGTAACAGGCAGAACAGGTGTTTTTAATATGGGAAGAAATTTCAGTATTAAATTAAATGTACCACTCAGTTTTTCTTTAGCTGATTAAATTTATATTATAACAGGTTAAGTTTTAGCGAAGCAATAATGCTTCGCTTTTTTATTACTACTGCTGTTGCTGATTATGCAGTAACAGCTTATACAGCCTTCTTTAATTGCCCGGCCTGAAGGCCGGGATTACAAAAGGGAAAACATTTGGCTTTAGCCAAAATAATTCTATGGCTGCAATAATATTTTGGCTAAAGCCTGTGAACAACAATTCATTTTGCCCCGGCCTGAAGGCCGGGGCAATTGAGTTAAACAATTAAGATTTTTTCCTTCTTCTAACCCAAAGTACAAAGCCGGTAATGCTTAACAAGGCAGAAGATAATCCAAATAAGCCATAAATAATTTTAATGCCGATGCCCCCATATTTTGCCATATGCAATTGAGAGTTGATAATATCATACCTGTCAGCTGCAGATATTTCGTTGATGAATCTTGTCTGGGCAATTGCACCGCTACTATCTAAAGCAATTACATCAGCAAATTTTTTGGAATGGATATACCCATTGGTTTTATTGCTGCCATAAATAGCTGTTTTACCTTTTGTGCTTTGAGCAAAATAAATAACATAGCCTGTAAAGTCAGGGTGCTGTTTTTGCAAACTGTTATATGCCGAATCAAAATTGAAAAATAAATTGGGCGAAGGCTTGATAGTATTTACCCAGTCATAATTTTGATAAAATTCCTTTTTAAAAACATAGCGCTGCATCCAGAAACCGCTAACACCTATCATCAGGTTAAATAACAAAGCCCATGTGCCAATAAGCTGGTGCAGGTTATTTTTTTTCCATGCAGCTCTTTTAAATAATAAAACAGCAATAATGTTTTTCCTGTATAAAATAATTCCGGTAATGATGCTGAGTAAAAAAACGATAGCAAAAAAGCCGAGCAACCACTCCCCTGTTTTACCGGCATGAAAAGAACTGTGAAAAGCGGAAAGCCAGCTCATAAAATTATGCTGTACATCTTCACTGCCGCCACGGCTTTTTAAAATTGCGCCTGTTTGCGGATGTAAAAAAAGCTGCAATGCTTTTGTGCCGCTTTGATAAGATGAATCGTAAACGGTAAATGAAAATACTTCATGATCGTTTTGTGCCACAGCGCAATTGCTGATAACTGCGTGAGGATATTTTTGTTGAACAAGCCGGTAGCAACTATCTATCGTTAATACTTTTTGAGGGACTTTATTTGGAAGAAGCATTGGTTTTTGAAAAGCATCCACGCTATCCCTGAAAACCAGTAATGCACCTGACAATGAAAGCAGTAATATAAAAATGCCAATAAATAATCCTGAAATAGAATGAACTGAGATAAGGCCTTGCTTTTTCATTAACTGATTTTTAACCGTACTGATGTGTATCTTGCAATAATACTTATTAAAATGAATAAATATTCGCCTGCCCTGTTTCTTTTATTTTATTTTTTACCAGTCAGTTACCTATGTGCTCAAAATTTAGATATCAACCTGTTGAAACCGATAAATAAAAATGAAACGGGTTTTAAAAATAAATACCTGGAACTTAATGCTTCATCGGTATCTGTACTAAGTGTTGGCATTCCTGCAGGCATTGCTTTAGCCGGATTTATAAATCATGACAAACAATTACAACGGGATGCTTTGTATATGGGTGGCGCATTTATAGTTTCCGGGGCTATAACATTGAGTACAAAAAAAATTGTAAACCGGCAGCGGCCATTTGAAAAATATAGTTTCATTATAAAGAGAGATGATGAAAGTGGTGGCTTATCGTTTCCTTCGGGACATACCTCGTCTGCTTTTTGTACTGCAACATCCATAGCATTGCGCTACCGCAAATGGTATTTTGCAGCGCCTTCCTATCTATTTGCAACAAGCGTGGCATGGGCAAGAATGTACCAGGGCGTACATTATCCCAGCGATGTATTTGCCGGTGCTGTGATTGGTGCTGGCAGTGCATGGGCAGGTTATAAAATTCAAAAATGGATGGAAAGAAAACACAAGTCACACACCATAATAAATCAGCGTTGGTAAAAAATTCTTTTTGTACATTTATTCTATGCTTGAAATAAACATCAACACACCTGCACTGCTTTTTCCTGCCATTACTTTATTAATGCTGGCCTATACCAACCGTTTTTTATCGCTGGCCTCCTTAGTAAGAAAACTGCATGACGAATACCACCGCGGCGAAAAAGAAAAAAATGTTTTAAGCCAGATAAAAAATATCCGCAGCCGGCTTAACCTCATCCGCTATATGCAGGGTTTTGGCATTATGAGTTTTTTATGTTGCGTATTGTGTATGTATGTTATTTTCCGTGGCTGGATGGAAGTGGCGCATTTTATTTTTGCAGCAGCCCTGGTTTTTTTGCTGGTATCTATTATAATGAGTTTAATAGAAATAAATAAAAGTACCAAAGCAATAGAAACTGAATTAAGCGATATAGAAGAACTGGATAAAGGAAATATTTTTGAAGATATTTTTAAAGGCCACAGCAGCTAGTAATCAAATTCTGTGGGTTTATGTTTTTCAAAGTTCTCATCGTACCGTACAAAAATGCGGATGTAAATTACCCGGCTTATACGCATCATCCAGGGTTGCAGTATTACCAACAGCAGTATATTACTGCCCAACCACCAAAAAATACGGGAATCATTTACCGATACGCCAATTAACACCAGCCATGCCACAAAAGTAGCTACAGAAACTGCTACTGCCAGTGCATAGCTAACATAACCTGTACCAAACCAAAAGCCATTTTCCAAATCAAATTTTTGGTGGCATACCGGGCAGTTATCATGCATATCAAAGATATGCTTCAGCGAAAGTTTTTTAAATGGGTTACTATCTTTAAACATTGGTCCACGACGGCAGCGTGGGCATTTCATGGTTACAATACTCCAGTAATAATTGGGTTTTGATTGGCTGCTCATTGCCACAAAGGTATAAAACTAAAAATTGCTGATGGTAACAAAAGTTACCCAACTATTTAAACTTAAGCTTAAAATACACCATAATAAAACTCATGGTAAGTACCATACTGTTGGTATAAATAATTGCAGCATCCATCACTATTAAACCGTAAGTAAGCCACATGCTTACTCCTAATATTAATAACAACAACATCGGCATAGAAAGATCTTTTGCCGATTTTGTTTTCCATATTTGAATGACCTGTGGTAAAAAAGTAATTGAGGTAATAGTTCCTGCTGCTAAACCTAATATTTGGGTTGCACTCATAGTTGCTGTTTTAAATTAAGCGATGGTAGTTATTTTTTTTCTTTCGCCAATCTGTTGCCTCCACATAGCGTAATACAATCCTTTTTCGGCTAGTAATGCTTCATGATTGCCGGTTTCCACCACTTCACCTTTTTCTAACACATAAATTCTGTCGGCATGCATAATGGTACTTAAGCGGTGAGCAATTAAAATGGTAATCTGTTCTTTTTGAGAAGAGATGAGTTTGATGGTATTGGTAATTTCTTCTTCTGTTAAAGAATCTAACGCCGATGTGGCTTCATCAAAAATTAATAAATGCGGCTGCCGCAATAATGCACGGGCAATAGATATCCGTTGCTTTTCGCCGCCGCTTAGTTTTAATCCACCTTCGCCAATCATGGTATCTAAACCATGCTCTGCTCTTTCTAATAAATTAGTACAGCTTGCTTTTTGTAATACATCGTTCAATAAATCATCGCTGGCTGTGGGATTAACAAACAATAAATTTTCTTTAATGGTGCCGCTGAACAAATTGGTATCCTGCGTTACAAAACCAATCTGCTTACGCAGGTCATCAAAATGAATTTCGGTTTCATCTAAATTATTGTACAAAATTTTTCCCTGCTGCGGCCTGTACAAACCAACCAGCAATTTCATTAAAGTAGATTTACCGGAGCCAGACGGCCCAACAAAAGCAACAGTCTCTCCAACCCTTGCATCAAAACTAATATCATCAATAGCTTTTTGCGAAGCCGTTTTATGCTGAAACCCTACGCCTTTAAATGATAAACTTTCTATACTGCCCAACGATTTTGGATTAGCAGGCTCCATCTCCGGCGCTTTCTTCATCAGGTTATCAAAATTATTTAGTGAGGCTTCTGCTTCACGATAACTTAAAATGATGTTACCAATTTCCTGCAATGGCCCAAAGATGAAGAAGGAGTAAAACGTAAGCGTCATCACTTCGCCAGCTGTTAATTTACCTTTAAACACCAGCCACAATAAAGTAAACATAATTACCTGGCGTAAAAAATTTACAAATGTGCCTTGTATAAAACTTAATGTGCGGATGCTTTTTACTTTACGCAATTCCAATCCTAAAATTTTATAGGTATTACTGTTTAGTCTTTTAATTTCCTGGCCGGTAAGACCAAGGCTTTTTACCAGTTCAATATTGCGCAGGCTTTCCGTGGTGGTGCCTGCAAGCACGGTGGTTTCTTTTACAATATTTTTTTGAATGAACTTTATCTTCTTACTTAAAAAACTGGTGAGCAAACCTAATATTACCATGCCACCAACATAAATAGGCATTATAGACCAGTGCAATCTGAATGCATATACCGATACAAATACAATACCTACCAAAATACCAAACAATACATTTACGAAGGAGATGATGAACCGCTCTGTATCGGTACGCACTTTCGATAAGATAGACAAGGTTTCGCCGCTGCGCTGGTCTTCAAACTCCTGGTAAGGCAAACGCATGGAATGTTGTAACCCGTCGGTAAATATTTTTGCGCCGAATTTTTGTACAATTACGTTGGTAAAATAATCCTGGAAAGCTTTTGCAATCCTCGATATCATGGCCACACTTATTAAAATACCCAGCACACCTAATACACCCCAGATAAATTCCGTTTCAGTTCTTACACCTGTTGCAACAAATTCTTTTTTATCATTAAAGCCGCCGGTTTCAAAAGGATGGGTGGCATAGCGGTCAATAAGCTTTCCAAAAAAGTAAGGATCCAGCATGGAAAAAACCTGGTTAATAGCAGCAAGAAATAACGCCAGGGCAATTAATGCTTTATAGGGCTTTAAATAGTGAAGCAGTATTTTCATTGAAATTATTTAGGAGGTTGAACATCAAATATCGTACAAGTAACGCAAATGTGGCAAGATGGCAGAAGGCAATATGCAATTGGCAATAAACAATAGACAAAAACATTTGCAAATTAAATACTCCAAATTGCAAATTGGCTATTGCCTATTGGCTTTACGCTCCCCAACCTTCTCTATCCAAACTCCTGTACTGTATGGCTTCGGCCAGGTGCTCGGGCTTAATATCTTCGCTGGCTGCAAGGTCGGCAATGGTGCGGCTTACTTTTAAAATACGGTCGTAGGCACGGGCAGATAAATTCAATTTTTCCATAGCCACTTTTAATAGATTTTGACCGGCTGTGCTTATCACACAAATCTCTTTTAATTGTTTGCTGCTCATTTGTGCATTGGCATATACACCTTCGCTGGTTTTATATCTTTCTTCCTGAATATTTCTTGCTTTAATAACACGTTCCCTTATGCTGTCGCTTTTTTCATATTGCTGTGTGCTTTGCAATTCGCTGAATGCAACCGGCGTTACTTCCACATGCAAATCAATCCTGTCTAATAACGGCCCCGAAATTTTATTTAAATATTTTTGCACAGCACCGGGCGGACAGGTACATTCTTTTTCCGGATGATTAAAAAATCCGCAGGGGCAGGGATTCATTGAAGCGATCAACATAAAACTCGCCGGAAAATCCAATGCCACTTTTGCCCTGCTGATGGTAACTTTTCTTTCTTCCATCGGCTGGCGCATTACTTCTAAAACCTGTCTTTTAAACTCCGGCAGTTCATCTAAAAATAATACGCCGTTATGTGCTAAAGATATTTCGCCGGGTTGCGGATTACCGCCGCCGCCAACCAATGCCACATCACTAATGGTATGATGTGGTGAACGATAAGGCCTTTTGGAAATTAATGTTGCATTCTCCGGCAGCTTGCCGGCCACGCTATGAATTTTTGTTGTCTCCAATGCTTCCTGTAAACTTAGTGGCGGTAATATTGTTGGTAAACGTTTTGCCAGCATGGTTTTACCTGCACCCGGCGGACCGATCAATATGGCGTTATGTCCGCCTGCTGCCGCAATCTCTAAAGCCCGTTTAATATTTTCCTGCCCTTTCACATCACAAAAATCAATATCAAAATCGCTTTGTGCATGGGCAAATTCTTCTCTTGTGTTTACAATGGTTGGTTCAATAGAATTTTCGTTTGCAAAAAATTCAATCACTTCGTTAATATGTCCAACGCCGTAAACATTTAAGTTGTTTACCATTGCTGCTTCCCGTGCATTTTGTTTGGGAACGATCAAACCTTTAAAACCTTCTTTACGGGCTTGTATGGCAATGGGCAATGCACCTTTTATGGGACGGATCTCTCCATCCAGACTCAGCTCACCCATAATTACATAGGCACTTAATTTTTCAGAGTTTTCAATTTGCTCTGTTGCGCCCAATGTACCAATCGCTATTGGCAAATCAAAAGCAGTTCCGGTTTTGCGTATATCTGCAGGCGCCAGGTTTACCACCAGTTTGGTACGTGGCATAAAATAATTATTGCTCTTTATCGCACTCTCCACCCTTTGCAAACTTTCTTTAACGGCACTATCGGGCAGGCCAACAATAAAATAATCTTTACCCTGGTTGTTTACACTTACCTCTACAGTAATACTTATTGCCTCTACCCCATAAACTGCACTACCGAAAGTTTTAACTAACATATCTTAATTTAATCAAAACTGAAATTAAGGAAAATTTGGGGCTGTGGGCTGTGTGCAGAAAATAAACTTTTTGCTGCTGCTGATGTCCACTAGCATCGCAAGCTCACTTCACAACCTTCATACGCAGCTGATTTCTATGACAAACAGTGCAACAAAAATTCTATTATGGTGAAGAAGATGTGATTTAAAATATTGCCACACTGTTTGTATAGTTGGCGGTGGCTTTACTCTCCCGTTTGTCTGGAGACGACGGCGAAGCCTTTTGTTCCGTTAGGAACATTTTGTGGGTAGAAAAAATTCACGATTGTTTTCACGTTCCTCCGGAACGTATTGTGCCCCTCTTGCAAATATTATTATTAACGATGCCTCATATAAAAGCACAAATCATTCCTCCGGAACGAAAATGCAAATTCTATTGTTTTGGCTACCCACAACACCTACCTACCGACAGGCAGGTGTTCCGCTGGAACAAATAAAAATCGTACATTTTTTTTGTTTGAAATATTGCCGCATTGTTTATATTGATGACCGTGTGGCGGTATTCTCCCGTTTGTCGGGAGACAAGACAATTGTTTTAAACTCCGACTAGGTCAGTCTCTTTCACAATTGGTTTTTATTACTTTACTGGTGATCAAAATCATACGTAACCCACTGTTATATTTACACCACGAACAGAAAAGGCTGCGAAAATTTAATATTATGCTTATCTCAGTTAAATTGCATATAATTTTATATTTAAACACAAATTTTAGGTGAGCACAAATGAAGTTAAATCTACCAATATTCCGGCTTTAGACGGAGTCAGAGGATTAGCAATCCTATTAGTAATGAGTACCCATTTTTTTTATAAAACCCCGTTATTTAATCTTGGCTGGACAGGGGTTGACCTTTTTTTTGTTTTATCCGGATATTTGCTTTGTTCCAAATTCATTAAGTATAAAATATCTAAAGATTTAATTTTAACTTTTTTTAGAAACAGGCTTTTACGAACGCTGCCCATATATTTTTTATTACTGCTTTTTTTTATTTCACTTTATTTTTTAATCCCTGTTGGTAAAAGAAACCTGCTTTTTTTCCCTTTAGATACATTTTTTATTCTTTCACATCTTGCATTAATACAAAACTGGTATTACATATTCATTTCACAGCCATATACTCCGGTTGGTCACTTGTGGTCAGTTTCTGTTGAAGAACAATTTTATTTATTTTTCCCCTTTTTAATTTTACTCATAGAAAAATTAAAGTTAAAACTATTGTTTATTATAGTAATGCTTGGGGGTGTATTAATGTTCAGATCAATTGATTTGTATTGCTATGGCATGCTTGATAATTCAAAAAGTGTAATAAACTTTCAAAGATATTCCTTTAACACATTTTACCGGATGGACAGCTTTTTAGCTGGTATAATGCTGGCTTATGTTTTATACCACTATAAAAAAATAAAGTTGCTCAACAAAATAGTTACAGCAGTATTTGTTTTAACAGGTTTATGTATAATAATTTTTTTCGGCTATTTCCAAATATTCAGCAGCTCAAGTGCATTGATTTGCTCCGTAGGTTATACAACTATTGCTTTATTTTTTGCTTCAGTAATTTATTTTGTAATTCAAAAAAAATACTCTTTACTTAACACTTTTTTTTCTTCAAAACTATTAATATTCAGTGGAAAGATTTCTTACGGCCTATATGTTTATCATTACGTTTTAGATTTTTATAATAGCAGTTTGCTGGGTTATGTAAAAAAATTATTCCCTGGTTTACCAAACAATCAATTTGTTTCAATACTGTTTTCTTTATTTTTAATTGCAATGGCTTACCTCATAAGCTATACCAGTTATATTTTTGTTGAGAAAAAATTTTTACAATTTAAAAGGGCATACAGCAATTTTCCGCAAAAAGCCATGGCTAATGCATGATTTGTTTCGGTACCCTGCCTTGTTTCTTTAGCGAATCCCCTGCGTCGAAAAAAATCAACGCCAGGGTTCCTGCCCCACGAACCTTGGCGGAAGACGCCACCGTAGCCAACTACAGCGACAAAAGAGGCGAAGAACAATTTTATAACCTGCCTTTTGTTCCGTTAGGAACATTTTGTGGGTAGAAAAAATACACGATTGTTTTCACGTTCCTCCGGAACGTATTGTGCCCCTCTTGCAAATATTATTATTAACGAGGCCTCATAGAAAGCACAAATCGTTCCTCAGGAACGAAAATGCAAACCTCAATGTTTTGGCTACCCACAAAACCTACCTACCGGCAGGCAGGTGTTCCGCTGGAACAAATAAAAATCGTACATTTTTTTGTATTTGAAATATTGTCGCATTGTTTATATAGCTGACCGTGGTCGTATTCTCCCGTTTGTAAGGAGACAATACGGGGGCGTTAGTAAAGACACAGGCGGCAGCGAAGAACAATTTTATAGCCTGCCTTTTGTTCCGTTAGGAACATTTTGTGGGTAGAAAAAATACACGATTGTTTTCACGTTCCAGAGGAACGTATTGTGCCCTTCTTGCAAATATTATTATTAACGATGCCTCATAAAAAAGCACAAATCGTTCCTCCGGAACGAAAATGCTAACCTCATTGTTTTGGCTACCCACAACACCTACCTACCGGCAGGTAGGTGTTCCGCTGGAACAAATAAAAATCGTCCATTGTTTTGTGTTGAAATATTGTCACATTATTTTTATAGCTGACCGTGGCTGTATTCTCCCGTTTGTCAGGAGACAAGCCGGGGGCTTTAGTCATTGGATATAGTATTAAATTTGGTGGAGGAACACCAACAGAGGCGAAAAGATTTAAGCGAAATACCTACAGCGGCGAAAAGTATAGTACTTGCACAACGAAAGGAAATGTTATATATTGAACAAGTTAAACATAATCAGCAGATGGAAGAAACGACAGTGCAAAAAAAACAGAACCCATTATTGGAAGGAGCTGGAGTACTACCAAGATTATCTATCGTTATAATAATTATAAGTTTAGTATTTCATTTGGTTTACTATAAACATTTTGGTTTACCCATAAAATACTTTATGAATTTTTCAGAATTAGGAATTGCGATTTCAGATGACTTAGTCTTTATAATTCTGACTTACGTAGTTCTAATTGTATTTACATTATTGAATGTTAAACTGGGTAAATTTTTTGAAAGACCGAATACTAACATTAAAAGCAAAGAAACAAAGAAAAAGCTATATAGTGACCCAATATTCCAACGAATGTGGATAGCAACATTATTAGTGATACAATTGCTTTTTATGTTTATAATAAAAGATAGGAGTCTTGTTGTATTTGACCTCTTTATTTCATTTATTTTCGGTTCTTCAATACTTAACTTCCTATTAAAGAATGATGACTATGATCGAGGAGGAATACTCGGTAATAGAAATTATTCGTTTATTTCTGTATTTGTACTGGCATTATCAATGCGGCTATCACACGACATTAATTTAGTAGAAGGAGGAAAATATAAAGGAACCATCATAACTACTTCCGACACAACATACATCTCCAATGATTCAACATATTTCATTGGAAAAACTGAAAAATATGTCTTCGTATATAAGGTCAAAGATTCAGGTACATTAGTTATTCCCACCGAATCTGTAAAACAAATGTTTATTAAATCAAAATAGAATGGAAGATTTAAGAACTGAAAAAATAGAAAGTAAGAGTAAGAACAATATCAAAGATTATCTGTCTTTAATTTCCCAATTATCGTTCATAATAATTCTCCGCCTTGGTTATTGGCTTACAAACCTTTTCGCTTAGATAAAAGCCCAATAAAGTTATTCTGCACAAGAGTGCGACGCCAGTGAAGCCAAATAGAATTACCAAAGCCCGGCCCAAAAAAAAATCACAATTTCTCCAGCATCTCCACCACACCTTCTCTCTTTAAAATTAAATACCCCAGCCTGTCGTTACTAATACCATCTTTTAACTGGTAACTAAAATGCAGTTGTTCGTTTACCACCGAGGTTTCAAAATATTTAAATTGTATGTTGGGGTATTTTTTAAGGTCCTGCCCAATTTCGTATAAATGCGTGGAGAGGATGAAGAGGGAGTTTTTTATTTTAAGCAGGCCTTCTATTACGGTGCTGCTGCACTTCATGGCATCCTGCACATTGGTGCCTTTAAATAATTCATCTATCAGTATCAGCCATTTTTTTCCGTCGGTTATTTTTTCAATCGTTTTTCTTATGCGCTGTACTTCGTTAAAAAAATAACTTTCGCCCTGCATAATATTATCCACCACATTTATATTGCTGAGCAAACCATGAAATAAGGTTAGCTGCAATGCCTGCGCCGGCACGCCCATACCAACATGCGCCAAAAAAATTGATACGCCAACGGCTTTAATAAAAGTGCTTTTGCCGCCCATGTTGGCGCCGGTTAAAAATAAAAAATTCTGCTGTGGATTAAGGTCAACATCATAAGCCACCGGCGTGGGTAGTAAAGGATGAAACAATTGCTTTGCATTTATAACCGGTTCACTGGCCTCCACAAATTCAGGAAAACAAAGCTGGTGTTTCTGGCAGGCGCAGGCCATGCTGTAATACGCATCCAGCTTGCTGTATATTTCCACCAACTCCAAAGCCTCCTGCTTGTAGCGCCTTTTTAAAAAATGCCCCAGCGTTAATAATTTGGCGGTTGACAAGTCTGCAGGTTTATCTTTTGGCAACAGGTCCTGTAAACCGGCTTTATTTAAACGCAGTTTTACCTGGTCGATAATAATTTGTAAAGACAGTGGATTTTCATCACTGGATAACAGTTCGGTCATTTGCTGCAGGCCAATAAAAAAATCTACAAAATGCTTAACAGAATACCGTACAAAAGCAAAATCTTCTTTATTAAAAATGGTATAGCTAAGCGTTCCCACCATGCCGGCATTATGCGGAATTTCTGCAACGGCAGTTTCGTAATACTTTTCAATTACCATGATGGTACCGTTGGATATAAGTGTATTATTCCAGTGAGGAAGCACAGTTTGTATTTTTTTAATGACCTGCTGTGTATTGGTGATATCCCTTACAGTATCGAAGGGATTGCTTAAAAAATGACGCAGCCACTCCCTGCCGCCAACCGTACGGGTAAAATTTAAATAATGAAAAACAGATTGTTCTTCTTCTGCATTAAATATAAATAGATCGGTAAGTGTGGTTTTATCTGCCTGCATGTTTAGTTATTGCCCCCATCCCCTAAAGGGGGGTTGATTATGTTTTATATTTTTATCGCTACAATATTTCGCTTTGATAAGCTCCCCTTTATGGGATGGGGGCTACCGGTTAAATAATAACCGGCTGCCTTTTACAGATTCATTCCATACCTCGTTTCCATAAACCATGGTGCCGTTTACAAATGTTTTTTCTATGGTTGCTGGAAAACTAAATCCCTCCAACGGGCTCCAGCCACATTTATATAAAATATTACCTTTGTTCACTGTCGATTTTTCCTTGGTATCAACTACAACCAAATCGGCAAAATAACCTTCTCTTATATAACCCCTGTTCTCAATTTCAAAACAATCTGCCACAGCATGGCTCATCTTTTCGGCAATTTTTTCTATAGAGATTTTTCCCAGCTGGTTGTAATGCAGCATTAGTAAAAGCGGGTGCTGTACCAAAGGTAATCCTGCATGTGCATGTTCGTAACTGCCCTGCTTTTCTTCCCAGGTATGTGGCGCATGGTCGGTGGCAATAATGTCTAAGCGGTCATCAAGCAAAGCCTCCCATAAAGCGGCTTTATTGTGCGGCGCTTTTATGGCGGGGTTGCATTTTATTTTATAGCCCAGCTGTTCATAATCATCGGCCGTAAAATGTAAATGGTGTACGCAAACTTCGGTGGTAATACGTTTATCTTTTAGCGGCAACATATTGCCAAACAACTGCAATTCTTTTTCGGTGCTGATATGCAGTATATGCAAACGGCTGTTGTATTTTTTTGCAAACTGTATAGCTGTTAAGGAGCTTTCAAAACAGGCTTCTTCGTCCCGTATAATCGGATGGTCGGCTGCTGATAATTCTCCCTTTTCTTTTTTTATGCGTTCGTAATTGTTTTTAATTATCCTTTCGTCTTCGCAATGTGTGGCAATCAGCATTTCGCTTTCGCTGAAAATTTTATCCAGTGCGGTATGGCTATCCACCAGCATATTGCCGGTGCTGGCTCCCATAAAAATTTTTACGCCACACACATCTCTTTTATGGGCATTCATTTTAAGTACCTCTTCAGCATTATTATTGCTGGTACCCATAAAAAAAGAATAATTGGCTAATGATGTTTGAGCAGCGATTTGGTATTTATCTTCCAGCAAATCCGCCGTTAATGCATTGGGTATGGTATTAGGCATTTCCATAAAACTGGTAACGCCGCCTGCAACTGCTGCTTTACTTTCTGTGTAAATAGTTGCTTTATGCGTAAGCCCCGGCTCACGAAAATGCACCTGGTCATCTATCACTCCCGGAAAAAGATGTTTGCCCTCGCCGTTAATTTCAACAACAGCGGCTTTGGTATTTATTGAAGTATCCATTCTTTCAATCCGCTCTCCATTGGTTAAAACATCCAGCGATTTAATTTTTCCTTCATTTACCACCTGAATGTTTTTAAAAAGGTATTTTTGCATATCTTGATATTTTCAGACCCGTTAAACTAAAATATTTAAATGCAAATTATTAAAAGCTTACTCAAACTGCTGATTTTTATTTGTCCTGTTTTTGCAATGGCACAATCCACCTATTTAAATCAGGGTGTAAAAGATACCCGGTTTGTAGAGCGCCTGGAAATAAAACAGCAAACCAATACCAACCTTAATTTTTCCACCTTAAGGCCTTTTAACCGCAAAGCTATTGTAAGGCAGGCCGAATTTTTAGACAGTGCCAGGATGGGTTATACAGATTCTACCGGAAGGGATAAATATTGGGAGTGGACAGATTTAGACCTTAGCCCCATTGATGAATATAATTTACGCAGTTTTTTAATGAATAATACCGAATGGGTAACTGTACCAAGGGCAGATTTTAACAGTAAGAAGATGTTGTTTAAAACCTTTTATAAAACAAAATCGAATTTTATAGAAGTTAAGCGTAATGATCTTTTTTTAGCAATTAACCCTGTGTTGCAAATTACGCAGGCTATAGAACCGGGTTACAACAAGGCCGTTTTTTTAAACAGCCGTGGTGTTACCGCAAGAGGATTGATTGCAAAAAAGATTGGTTTCTCAGCTTTAATTACCGATAACCAGGAACGTGGACCACAGTTTTTTCAGCAACGTGTAAACCAGTTTAAAGCTGTACCGGGTAATGGGTTTTACAAACCTTTTAAAACAACAGGGGTAGATTATTTTGATGCCAGAGGTTATATTACGTTTGCCGCTGTAAAAAATTATGTAGATGTGCAGTTTGGCTACGACAAAAATTTTATTGGTAATGGTTACCGCAGTTTATTTTTAAGCGACTGGGGCAACAGCAATTTATTTTTAAAACTCAATACTAAGATCTGGAAATTTAATTACCAGAATTTATTTATGGAGCTGATGCCGCAGTTTAAAAAAGGCGGCGATACTTTATTAGACCGGAAATATGCTGCCATGCACCACCTGAGTATGAATGTAACCAAATGGCTGAATATTGGGCTATTCGAAGGCGTTATATTTGGCAGAAAAAACCGTTTCGACTTTCAATATCTTAACCCCCTGATTTTTTACCGCCATATAGAAAGTAATAATGGCAGCAGTGATAATGCCGTAGCCGGTCTGGATTTTAAAGCCAATATTGCTCACCGGGCACAGTTTTACGGCCAGTTTTTATTAGATGAATTTATTTTATCGGAAATAAAGAACAACCCCACCAGCTGGGTAAATAAATTTGGCATACAAGCCGGAATAAAATATGTAGATGCTTTTGGCGTACGAAATCTTGATGTGCAGGTAGAAACCAACCGGGTAAGGCCATTCACCTATTCCCACACCGATACGGTAGCTAACTATACCCATTACAACCAACCGCTGGCACATCCGCTGGGGGCAAATTTTCAGGAGGTTTTAGCTATTATCAATTTTCAGCCGGCACCAAAATGGTATATAAGTGCCAAAGCAATTTATTATTACCAGGGGCTGGATAGTGCCGGGCAAAATTTTGGCAGCAACCCCATGCGTAAAAACTCCGACCGCCCCAGGAGCAGCAATTTTAAAATTGGCAGCGGCAACAAAGCCACCTGCTTAAACAGCATGCTGCTGGTATCTTACGAGTGGAGAGAGAATTTATACTTTGATGTATCATATCAATACCGGAATTATAAAATTGCAAATATTGCAGGGCAAAGCAATACCAGCTTAATAACTGCTGGCGTTCGGTTAAACATGTTTAAAAGAGATTACGATTTTTAAAACCATATTTATATTATTTTTGAACGGTTAAAGCAGATTGTTTTAATCTTGTAATACAGGCCTTATCCAGCTAAACCATTGCTTATAACAATGGAAAATGTTTTTTATCAACCTTAATCATTATTTATGATAAGCCGTAAGCTTGCTGTTACATGCATATGTATACTGTGTATCTCAGGTGCACCTGCCCAAAAAAAAGAGAAACTTAATTTACCATTAGATGCCATATGGAGCGGTTTTTTTGATGAAAAGAAAAAGCAAACACATTTATTACACAACAGCAACCGTTTTGCATTTATTGAGGCCCGGCCCGATCAGAATCTTGAAATGATATTTACGCTTGATTTTGAAACAGGCAAAATTATCGATACCGCTTTTACCAACCAGGTAAAACAGGCCGGCGATACTTCACCCATAACATTTACTTTTTTTGAAGACTACGAATTTTCGCCTGATGATTCAAAGATTTTAATTAAAACACAAATTGAACCGCTGTTCAATACCTCAACAAAGGAGTTTAATTATATCTGGGATATTCCTAAAAAAGTAATGAAAACCGTTACTGCCGAAGGCAAACAATGGTACAGCAGTTTTTCTCCCGATGGTAAAAAGCTGGCTTATGTAAGAGAGGGTAATCTTTTTATAAAAAATTTAGAAACCGATCAGCTGCAACCCATAACTTATGATGGCGCTATGGGGCAAAATTTGTATGGCATGGCCGATGCCTTATACGAAAATAATTTTGGTATGATGCAGGCTTACCAGTGGAGCCCCGATGGGCAATATCTTGCATTTTTAAGATTTAACGAATCCTCTGTAAAGTCTTTTCCCATTTCTTATTACGACCGGGTTTATCCTGAAGTGGGTAAACAACGCTATCCCAAAGCCGGTGAAATGGTACCCGAAGTGTCCGTTTTTATTTACAACATCAAAAACAAGATAATGACACCGGTTGATATTGGCATAAACCCCAACCAGTACATTACAGGTATTAAATGGCAGCCTGATAATAAAGCATTATTTGTACAACGATTAAACAGAACACAAACCAAACTCGATGTTTTACGTGCCGATGTTAAGACCGGAAATACCACCATTGCTTTTACTGAAACAAAACCCGATTACATTAAGGTTAACCCTGATAATATTTATTTCTTATCCAGCCGTAACAGTTTTTTATGGCTTAGTGAAGACAGTGGTTACAATCATATTTATGAGGTTACCCTCAGCAATATGCAAAAGAGAAAAATAACAAAAATAAATGCTGATGTTTTTGAAATTAAATCGGTAAACGAAGGTAGTGGTGATATTTATTATACCGGAAACGAATCTGCTGTAAGGGAAAAACATTTGTATAAAATAAATATTGACGGCAGTAAAAGAAAAAAATTAACAGATGGTGCTGGCTACCATAATGTACAGCTAACTACCAATAACCGGTATTATATTGATGATTACAGTTCGGTAAATACACCTTCAACATTGCAGATGTATAATACAGATGGCAGAGCAATAAATGTAAAACTACTGGAGAATAAAGAACTGAAATCGAAAATGGCGGATTACAAAATTCCTGCTACCGAATTTGTAACGTTTAATAACAGCAATAAAGATGAACTTAAAGGATGGGTGATAAAACCTTACGATGCACCGGCCAAACGTTTGCCTGTAATCATTTATGTGTATGGCGGACAAACCAAACAGGAAGTACTGGATAAATGGAATGATAAAGCAGGATTAACCATGCGGTATTTGGCCAACCAGGGTTACCTGGTTGCTTGCATAGATCCACGTGGTACACCCGGCCGTGGCGAAGCTTTTAGAAAAGCTACTTATAAAAAGCCTGGTGATGTGGAAATGGAAGACATTATTGCATTTAAAAATTACCTGAAAAAAAATTATCAGATTGATACTGCAAATATTGCAATAATGGGCTGGAGCTATGGCGGCTACTTAGCTGCGTTAGCAGCTACAAAATATGCCGGCCAGTTTAAAGCTGCTGTTGCCATTGCACCTGTTACCAACTGGCGCCTGTATGAAAATATTTATGCAGAACGTATGTTGCGAACACCGGGAGAAAATGCTGAAGGATATAACAATGCTTCGCCGGTAAACTTTGTAACCAATTACCAGAGCGGATTATTGCTGATGCATGGCACGGCAGATGATAATGTACATTTTCAAAACAGTATGGAGTTTAGTAAAGCATTAATACAAAACCGTAAACAGTTTGATGAATTATTTTATCCTGATTATTTACACAACATAAGTGATAATAACAGCTCTAACCTGGCAAGGATACATTTGTTTACAAAAATTACTGATTTTTTAAAAGTGCAATTGAATAATGTACAGGCAACAATACCTGCAACAGCAGTTAACCCGGTAAAACAATAATTATTCTACTGTTAACGAAAAAGTGATGGTACGGGAATTGATTTTATCAATTACGTTAGAGAATTTAAGGTCTTGATCCCTGCTATGTAAATTACCAAGGCCCCAGCCGGTTTTTAACTCTGCCGATAAAACAAAATAGGGATAATAAAAATGAAAGCCCAGGCCTGCTTCCACACCATAATCAAGCTTGTTAAGTTTAATAAGATTCTCCGCTTTTCTTGCCCCGGCATTTGCAGCCATATCATATTCTGCTTTTAAGCCACCCAACATATATACTTTAAAATTGCCAATACGGTCGCTGCTGAATTTTATTTGAATGGGCAGTGATAAAGAAATTGATTGTACTTTTTTAATCGTAATAGAATCTTCTCCTATCGGCGTATCGGGGTATTTTAAACTGTATTCAAAAGCTTTTTCTGTAAAAGTTAAATTAAGCGGATATGTGCGTAAATCAAAATGATTGCCCAGGCGTTTATTTACCAGCCAGGCAAGGTTAAGCCCGGTGCTGTTGATGCTTTCCACCACCATCACACTGTCCCGTAACATAAAAATCGGGTGGTGTGTAAAGCTGAAGTGTGAGCGGTTTAAGCCAAGGTTAATACCAAAATGATACGGCTTATCATCATGATCCTGCTGATTGATCCCATCCCTTAACTGAGCCATGCTCAATATGGGACAGAGGATTAAACCAAGTATGATATACCTTATTTTGTACCGCAATAGATGCTGCATATGCCTAAGCTGAGGGTTTTACAATAACTGTTTTTATATCCCAGGTTATCTAAGATATTAGTAAAATTATTCCCTTCAGGAAATTTTTGAATTGATTCGTCGAGATATTTATAGGCGTTGCGGTTTTTTGAAAATAATTTGCCAACATTTGGACATACAATCTTCATATATAAATTGTACATTCCTTTTACACCGGGCATTTTTGGCTTGCTGAATTCCAGTACTACCAGTTTCCCCCCGGGTTTAAGCACTCTGTAAATTTCACTTAACCCTTTTTCCAGGTGTTGAAAATTACGTACCCCAAATGCCACAGTTACCGCATCAAACGAATTGTCTTCAAAATTTATTGTTTCGCTATCGCCATTTAACAACTCTATAATATGCTGTAATCCGGCCTTCTCAATTTTCTTTCTTCCCACTTCCAGCATGCCTTCGCTGATATCAATACCAACAATTTTTTCAGGCTTTAATATACCAGATGCCATAAGAGCCACATCCGCTGTACCGGTTGCCACATCCAGTATTTTTTTAGGCGCTAAGGCCGATAACTGCTTAATGGCTTTTTTTCTCCATTTAATATCAATACCTGCACTTAAAAAACGGTTTAAAAAATCGTATCTAAATGCAATATCATCAAACATTGCCGCTACCTGCTGCTTTTTGCTGCGGTCACTGTCTTTGTAAGGCACTACATTGTCATGTGCAAAATCTGTCATTGGGTGCAAAGATAACAGGTTTTGAGTTTAGGCTTGGCTTTGTGGAATGTTATACAATATGATTAACAGGAAACTACTTATATCTTTGCTGCATGACGATAAAATATGCCAAGTACATTATCAGCAGCCCGGATTATACTAAATGTCCGCCACCCGATAAACCGGAATACGCTTTTATTGGACGCAGCAATGTAGGTAAATCATCACTGATAAACATGTTGTGTAATTTCGAAAAGCTTGCAAAAACATCGTCGGCACCGGGTAAAACCCAATTAATAAATCATTTTGAAATATTTTCATCGCTGCCAGCAAAAGTGCCAGAGGTAAAAGAAGCTTTGAAACCTGCTGCAAAAAAAACGTCTTATACCCCACCCGTTGTAGATGGCGGAACGAGTCAATGGTATATTGTGGATTTACCGGGTTATGGTTTTGCCAAAGTAAGCCAAAGCAGCAGAAGGCGATGGGAACAAATGATTGAAAATTATTTACGCAAGAGAGAAAACCTTACCATGGTTTTTGTACTGATAGACAGCCGCCACTCCCCACAAAAAAATGACCTGGACTTTTTGGAACAATTAAAAAAATGGGGCATCCCGTTAAGTATAATTTTTACCAAAACCGATAAAGAAAATCAACGCACTGTAAGCAAGAATATAAAAGATTTTTTTACTGCTATGAAAAAGACCTGGCAGTTTTTACCCCAATATTTTATAACCAGTGCTGTAAAAAAAAGTGGGCGGGATAAAATTTTGGCGCTTATTGAAGAGAAAAATAAAGAAGTTCAAAAAAAATAGGGAGTCACTTTTACTACCGGTAATTTTTAACTACCGGATAAATTAAAAAACCGGCATTGTCAATTCACCACTTTATTGGCACAACTGCTGCTGGCAAAAGCTTCTGGTTTGGCTTTAAAGGCAAAGCCCATTCCTAAAATGTAGCCCATCGCTTCACGTAAGGCTTCGTTACTTTTAAATTGTGGATTAGTATTAATGTCGGCATGTACTTCCATGTCCACATTATACTCCGTAAATAAATTGCACAATTCGTAAGCAATTTCAATGCTTTTTGCAACTTCAACCAGCATCCGTTCTTTAATGCTGTACTTGTGTAATGTTTTTTCGTTGTGAATAAACATAAAGCCGCCATGACCTTCACGTAAAAAAACAATTACTGTTGCAAATTCGGTTTCTTTGCCTTTAACCTGGCTGTCGGTACCAATACAAACTTTTAAATGAAAGCCGGAAGCTGTTTCCCTTTTAATGGCCTGTTCAACGGCATTTTTAATGGGAAGCTGGATGGGGTCTCCGTTAAATTTTCTCCATAACATAAAAATGGGGTTTTCTAAAGTTACTGAAAAAATCAATGCCCCCAACCCCCTGAAGGGGGCTTAGTAACAGTTTTATAATGTGCATCTGCAGAATATATCCAGTATTGGCCTTAAAAAAAATTGAAAAGATATTTGAAATACTGAACTATTTAAAGCCCCCTTCAGGGGGTTGGGAGCTTTGCATAAAAAAGGGGCGGCCCCTAACGCCACCCCTTAACTTACACATGAATCTACCTTACTGTCTTTATAATATCTTTTACCTGATTTTAATTATTATTATACGGGCTACTACCATATTCATTCACTTATATTAAGTGCTAACCCTGTTTACCGAACGCATTTTGCTGATAAAAATTACCGTTAAATATAATCTAACAGGTACTGTTAAGAGAAAGATTGGCGTACGGATGCTTTGCTATGTAATAACGCAGATTGAGGCCAATTATTATGTTATACCCCAGAAAATATTGATTGACAATTGTTATAAAAGGAACAGGTACAATTAACAAATCGTCAGGCTCTTTACACCATTAATATTGTCCGGTACTTAATAGAACCAGGGTGCATGCCTCTTGCGTTGCTATCCCTTTTTGTTGCGCCAGTTCCATAAGTTCATCATTCTCGGCACCGGGATTAAAAATGATACGTTTTGGATGAAGGGAAAAAATATAATCGTAGTATTCCTGCTGGTGCAATGGATTTAAATAAAGCGTGACCGTATCAATATTATCAAATGCTTTTTTTTCTGTTTCAATTTCAACGCCATTAATATTGCCCTTCTTTTTACCAATGGCCACTACAGGCTGCTTAGTTGCCGTGAGCCTTTTTATTGCCAGGTTGCTGTAACGTGCCGAATTTGTGGATGCCCCAAGTACCAATGTTTTTTTTGTTGCCATACTAAGTTAAAAATCTTGTTCTTACTTCTGGTGTTGGTATCATACATTCCTGCCGTACACCAAACCATTTGTAACGGTTTTTTGCTATCCAGTTATACACCCCGTCACGAATAAATTTAGGTACAATAATAAAACCATAACATAAAGGCCATAAAGCACCTAAATACCTGCATACTTTTAGTGCCGCTGTAGATTGTGTATAAGCTTTGCCTTCTTCAATAAATACAAACGATTTCATTTCCACAATGGGTAAATTATATTGCCGCAAAAACAATCTCCCCTTTTCTGATTGTAATGGTGCAAATTGAATTTTGGCTTTTTTGTCTCTCTTAATTGTAAAATTTACGGCGCTGTTACAAAAATTACAAACGCCATCAAATAGTATTACGGGTTGTTGTTTCATTTCTTATACAAAGTTAAGCTTGATTTTTGATTGAAGGTTTACTGATCTGTTAATCATTCAAAATATCTTCTAATGCTGCATCAATAGTCGAATACTGAAATGTAAAGCCTGCCTGCAAAAATCTTTCCGGAATAACCCAGCGGCTTTTTAAAATAAGTTCTGTTTCAGTTTTAATAAGTATTGCACCAAATTTTAAAAGCCATTCAGGTGCCGGCAAACCAATAGGCATTTTCATTTTATGCCGGAATACCTGCATTAAATTTTTATTGGTAACAGGGTTAGGAGCCGAAGTGTTAAAAATTCCTGTAAGCTCTTGATGCTGCTGCAGAAAAACTATACACTGGTACAAATCTTCAATGTGTATCCAGCTGAACATTTGGTTACCCTTCCCCTGTTTGCCACCTAAACCAAAGCGTACTAAATTCTTAATTGGTTTTACAACGCCTCCATCTTTGCCCAGTACAATTGCCATTCGCAAAGCAACTTGTCTGGTGTTGGATAACTTAAAATTAAAAAATGCTGTTTCCCAGTTAGTGGCAACATTAACAGAAAAACCAGTACCAATATCTCCGGTACTTTCTGTCATTGGCCTGTCCTGCGCATGGCGGTAAATAGTTGCAGTGCTGGAATTGATCCAGAGTGCAGGAGGGTTTTTACATTGCAATATTGCATTACCCAAAGCATTTGTAGTATTGATCCTCGAATCAAAAATCTCCTGCTTGTTTTTTTCGTTGTACCGGCAATCGACAGATTTGCCAGTCAGATTGATAAGCATTTCGGCATTTTCAAGTGCAGCTATAATTGCTGAAGTATTATCCCAATTAACATGATTAGCCTGGCGGCTAATAATGATTACTTCGTACCCTGAACCGATAAATTTTTCAGTAAGATATTTTCCAACGAAACCTGTGCCGCCAGCGATAACTATTTTTTTGCTCATGATCTACAAGATAAAAATTAAAATAATAAAGCGATAAATTATCCAGGTGTACGAGATAAAAACGGGCAATTCTAATTGTGCTACTCTTTTCTTGTGATCGAAAAACATTACTGTAACCACTGCCAGAAAGTAGAATACATTTACAGCATCGCTGCAATGATACAACAGGTTGAGGATGATTAATGGCCACAGTAATAAAGAACCAGTTAAAGAAACCAGCAGCATATTAACGTAATAATCTAGCTTAAGCCGCCATGTATTTTTATAAATAAAAAGAAATTGAAAAACCAGCATACCCAACACTACCATCAATTCAAACAGCCAGTTATAGTTAATACTTAGTAAATGATGAATAAGTTTTGCATACTGGTTTAAAGTAAATGCAGTTGTAGGAATACAAATTATTATTACTGTAATTTTAAATGCTATGGTTTTTTCAATTGCCATGATAGTTTTAACTTAAAAAAAATAGCACCTACTGACTCACAATATCTGTTCTGATTTTTTTGTACTGTGCTGCTCTTTTTCTCAATGTAAAGAAAATGTACAGATTAAAAAAGTGCATAGCGCCGAGTATAAGTATGATGAGACCAACTTTAACGCTCAGTTTTTCTATCACTTCCTGGAAGTTGCTGATACTGCTGGTTACCTGTAATGTGTAAACAGCATATCCAATATTGATAAGATAAAAGCCCACAAGCAATAAATTATTCACACTGTCTGCCAGTTCTTTGTTACCATGAAATATATCGATTAAAAATACTTTACCATTTTTAAACAGGGTTCTGGCAACCCAAACAGTTAACGCAATTGTAATAACAAGATAAAAACAGTAGGTAATGATAATGTAGTTCATAAAATTTATTTTAGTGATGATTAAATTATTTTAACAGATCGAGCGGTCTTTTCATTTTTACATACACTTCGTTATAGCACAGGTATGCATAATACACTGCCATGAAAGGTGCAGCATAAAGTAATACCCAAAATGAACCGGGTATAGTGATAACAGCAATAAATGTTATCCAATGATAGATATATCTTGCTCCCCATCTATTGGTAAAGCAACGGTTATAGGCATGTACCAGCATACTGCTCACTTGCCAGGCGCCAACTATAAAGTATCCAAGCACAAACGTATTATCCTGGTTGATGATGGTTGCAATGGCGAAACCCGTAATTAAAATAATGCTGATCCAGATATCAATTTTTTTAAACTTTTTCATGATTGTATATTTTATAATTTCAGAAATATTTGAAAATACTGTGTCAAATAAAAGCCGAATTAACGGCTTCAGGTTTTTAAAGGTGTAAACCCTATTTAAAGAACTTCAATACATTTCCCAAAAACCAATTCTCATCTGCCTTAACCATTACATCCAGCATTTTATCTGCCTGGCCGCCAAATTTTCTTATGCCGGCTACGGTATCAATAAACTGTTTGGTGTCTTTGTCTTTTTTATCGCCATCAATTTTTTCAAGCTGGCCTAATAGTTTAAGCATGGGGTCCAGCTCCCTTTTCTTTCTTTCTTTAATAATTTGTGTGGCTACTTTCCAGATATCTTTTTCGGCAGTAAAAAATTCTTTGCGTTCGCCGGGAATTAATACCCGGTCAACCAGGCCCCAACCGATCAGATCACGGGTATTCATATTTACATTACCGCGGCTGATGTTGAGTTGCTCCATAATATCATCCTGTGTAATGGGATCGGGACTGATAAGCAACAGCGCATGTATTTGTGCCATGGTGCGGTTAATACCCCAATGCGTACCAAAGGCGCCCCAACTGCTGATGAACTGTGCTTTAGCTTCGGTAAGTTTCATGATGAATTATTTATACCACAAAGGTAAGGCATTTATTGAATTTTCAAAACTTATTGAAAATTAATTTTGCTATTTGGTAAAAGTAACAGGTTGCATCCTGTAAGCATTTACAATTCTTCCGTTTTGTATTGCTGGTTGCCATTGGGGAGATTTTTCAATTATTCTTATTACTTCTTCGTCTAAAATGAATTCAACCGATTTTTTTAAATGTACATCTACACATTTTCCCTCTTTGTTTACTACAAACATCACTCTTACTTCTCCTCCATTTACAGAATTGATGGCAAGGTCTGCATTCAGGTTTTTTGAAAGATATTTTATCCAGTCCTTATCCCCTTTACCGAATGTTGCCTCCTTGTCAACAGTTTGTATAGCATCTGCCCGTTCTTCTTCTTTAATTGTATCGGGGTTGATTGTTTTAATCAAAACTCCCTTTACATATTTTTCTTCCAGGATTACTTTTCCAGTATCGTTATAATGATACCAATCGTCTTCTTTAAGATTATTTTGATAAAAGCCGCTTTGAGCAATTCTTCCTTCTGACGTGTACTCATAATAATTTCCTTGCAACACTTCAAGGGTAGAATCGGAATAACTTCTAAGTCTTTCCAATGGTGCACCTATTTTATAATCAAGCCTTTGATAGCTGCCAGGGTATTTTTTTACCACAATAAAAGAATGTGCTTCCTTTATATTGTCGGTGATTCCCTTATTACCCACTAAAACCAAGTTTACAATTTCCTGAGCATTTACAGTAACAGTAAGCCAAAAACAAAAAAAAAGAAAGGATACTTTTTTCATACCAATTATTTAATTCTTCTTTTTTAACCACATAAATAAAAACCAAACCAATACGGAAAGGCCAATTGCCTGGCATACTAATCCAACTGTAATTGCTGTATCGGAATAAGATTGGTGGGTAATTTTTGCCCAGGCGCCAAAAGCAGTTCCAATTATGCCCAGCACGGCAATAGCACCAAAGAAATAATATTTATTCATCGAGTTAAGATAGTAAAAGTTATTTATAAAAACAGGTGAAGAATACGCTTCAATAAAAGTTTAGTAAAGAGACCATGTTGAAGCGCCTGCCTGCCGACAGGCAGATGCGACACCTGTGGAGCTAAATAGAAATACTGAAGCTGGTTAAATTGCCCCGGTTCTTCAGACCGGGTTTGAAATAAAAGGCATTAAAGGCTTTAGCCAAATTATTTAAACCTGGTGAGTATTTTGGCTAAAGCCCGAAAACAAAAACAATCTTTGTCCCCGGGCTAAAGCCACGGGGCTATTAATTTATAAACAAATATTTAATCCTGAGAAGCCAGATGAGCTGTGAAGTAATAAATTCATACTACAACATAGAAAATAAAAACACTTTAACTTTAGAATATGAATTATAACAAGA
>JAYVJU010000026.1:0-7263 GCA_043769035.1 Ferruginibacter sp. | reverse complement strand
TTTAATGGAAAACGCAGCAGTATATGCTAATATGGTACAACCCATTTTACAGGAAAAATGTTACAGTTGCCATAATACCAAAAAAGCTAAAGGGCAATTGGTGATGGAAACGGAAGAGCTGTTATTGAAAGGAGGAAAGAACGGAAAACTATGGGATAGCACTGCTGCAGATTACGGCTTGTTGTTAAGCAGGCTGCATTTACCAATGGATGCTAAAAAACATATGCCCCCAACAGGCAAGCCACAGTTAACAGAGCAGGAAATCCAGATTTTATATTCGTGGATAAAAACCGGCGCTGACTTTAAAACCAAAGTAATTGAACTGGCTGAAACTGATACACTCCGTATAATTGCTAATGCTATTTTTAATACAATTGAAACAGATGAGTATGATTTTGCTGCAGCTGATGAAGCAACAATTAAAAAATTAAATACCAATTACAGGATTGTAACGCCGCTATCCAAAGCATCGCCGGCATTGGGAGCAGAATTTTTCAGCGCCTCATCTTATTTGCCGGAACAGTTAAAGGAATTATTAAAGGTTAAAGACCAGGTGGTGAGTTTGAGTTTAAATAAAATACCCGTAAAAGATGAGGAACTGAAGGTCATTGGGCAGTTTAGTAATTTACGTAAACTCAATCTTTCCTTTACCGGTATTACAGGTAATACTTTGAATGAATTGAGTAATTTGAAAGAACTGCGGCAATTATCTTTATCGGGCACAGCCATAAAAAAAGAAGATGTACTTAAACTATCTTCTCTTAAAAAATTAACCCGTGTATTTATCTGGAGTACTGCACTTACCGAAACAGATATTGCCGCACTGAAAACCTCAATGAAAGATATTGCTTTTGAAAAAGGCTTTAAAGGCGATACTACAATTTTAAAACTAACATCCCCCATTCTGTTAAATGAAGAACAGATTATTAATGCACCAATAACCTTAAAGCTGAAACACTATATAAGTGGTGCAAGCATCAGGTACACACTCGATGGTACAGAGCCCGACAGTATTACATCAAAGGAGTACACTAATGATATTGTGCTTACCAATAACACCACAGTAAAAGCCAAAGCTTTTAAAAAGGGCTGGATAAGCAGTGCGGTTATGGAAAATTATTTTTTCAGCTCAAAGTATAAACCAGATTCGGCAGTAAACCTGTTGCCGCCGGATGAACAATATAAAGCCGATGGTGCAAAAACCTTAACTGATTTAATAAAAGGCGAAGCCAATAATTTTAAAAGCGGCAAGTGGCTGGGATATAAAAAAAATAAAATGGAGAGCCTGCTTTTATTTAATTCTTCTGTAACTGTTAAAAGTGTAACATTAAGTACATTAATTGATATTGGTGGGTATATAATGCCTCCTGTTTCGGTAGAGGTTTGGGGTGGTAATGAAACCAGCCAGCTAAAATTACTGGGCCGTATTACACCAGAGCAACCAACAGTAATACAACCGGGATACCTGAAAGCTTTTGAATTATCTTTTACACCTGTAACAGTAAAATATTTAAAAATTGTTGCAGTACCGGTATCAAAATTACCGGTATGGCATCCCGGCAAAGGTGATAAAGGCTGGGTGTTTGCTGATGAAGTGTTTGTAAACTGATTTTTATTTAACTGATAAACTGAAAAAAAATATTCAATGCCATTTGTAAAAAAGATATTTGTCTTTATTATTATCACCGGCTTTTCTTTGAGCGGCTTTGCACAAAAAAACATTTATAAAGATAATACGCAACCCATTGCAGCAAGGGTTGCCGACTTATTAAAAAGAATGACAGCAGAAGAGAAGTTTTGGCAATTGTTTATGATACCGGGTGATTTGAATAATGCCGCTCCCGGCCAGTACAAAAACGGCATATTCGGTTTTCAGGTTAGTGCCGGTGGTGCTGGTGATATGAACAACCAGCTTTTAAAATATAATACAAAGGAAGATGCTTTGTACCTGGCAAAAAAAATAAACAGCATTCAAAAATATTTTGTTGACAGTACCAGGCTTGGCATCCCCATTATTGCTTTTGATGAAGCACTGCATGGCCTCGTAAGAAAAGGTGCTACTGCTTTTCCACAGGCAATTGCATTGGCAGCAAGCTGGGATACTGTATTAATGCAACGGGTGGCATCAGCAATTGCCACAGAAACAAAAATCAGGGGCATCCGTCAAATACTTTCGCCTGTATTAAATATTGCAAGCGATGTACGCTGGGGCCGAACGGAAGAAACCTATGGCGAAGACCCATTTTTAGCATCGGCCATGGGGGTTGCATTTGTAAAACAATTTGAACAAAAAGGTATTATTACAACACCCAAACATTTTATAGCTAATGTGGGTGAAGGGGGCAGGGATAGCTACCCTATAGAGTGGAACGAACGTACTTTGGATGAATTATATCTGCCACCATTTTATGCCTGTATAAAAAAAGGCGGCTCCCGCAGTATAATGACGGCGTATAATTCATTAAATGGTAAAGCTTGCTCTGCAAACGATTGGCTGCTGCTGGAAAAATTAAAAAAGCAATGGAACTTTAACGGCTTTGTTATTTCGGATGCCAATGCTGTTGGTGGAGAGCTGGTGTTACATCATACTGCTGATGACTATGCAACAAGTGGCCAACATGCCGTTAACAATGGCCTGGATGTTATTTTTCAAACAGATTATAGTCACTACAATTTATTTATTCCACCTTTTTTACAAAATAAAATTGACAGTAACAGATTAAATGATGCGGTTGCCAGGGTGCTGACTGCCAAATTTGAACTGGGCTTATTTGAACAACCCTATGTTGATGAAAATTTTAACGAAAAGGAAATTGTTTACAATCATAAAAATATTGCAGCACTGGCAGCCAGAGAATCATTTGTATTGTTAAAGAACGATAAACAAACATTGCCGCTATCTTCTGCAATAAAAAGTATTGCCTTAATTGGCAGCGATGCAGTTGCAGCAAGATTAGGAGGATATAGCGGGGAAGGAAATGATAAAGTGAGCATTTTACAGGGACTTAAAAATAAATTATCAGCAACAGTAAAAATAAATTACGAAGAAGGTGCTGGAAGAAACAATACTGTTTTTAAAGTAGTGGCAACTGAATTTTTATCATTCAATAATAAACCCGGCTTGCAGGCCAGTTATTATAATTGCATTGATTTTAATTGTGCTCCCGTTTTAAAAAGAACAGATAATGAAATTAATTTCCGGTGGACATTGTATGGGCCATCGGCAGAAATGAATAATAGTTTTTATGGAGCTAAATGGGAAGGTAATTTACTGGCGCCACAAACCGGAAACATTAAAATTGGTATTGAAGGTAACGATGGCTATAGATTGTATATTAATAATGAATTGCATATTGATAACTGGCAAAAGAGATCATTCTCAACAATTACCAAAAGCTATAATTTTATTAAAGGAAAAAAATATGCTGTTCGGGCAGAATTTTATGAAACCAAAGGCAATGCAACCATTAAATTAATCTGGAATTATGGAGTTGCTGATGACTGGCAGCAAAAAATAAACAGGGCTGTTGCAGCTGCAAAAAAATCGGAAGTAGCCATAGTTGTTGCAGGTATAGAAGAAGGTGAATTCAGCGACAGGGCATTACTTTCTTTACAGGGTAAACAGGAAGAAATGATTAATGCCATTGCCAAAACCGGGAAGCCTGTAATTGTGTTGCTGGTGGGTGGCAGTGCGGTAACTATGCAAAACTGGATTAATAATGCAGCAGCAATAGCAAGTGTGTGGTATGGTGGCGAAGAAGCCGGTAATGGTATTGCAGATGTTTTATTGGGTAATTATAACCCGGCAGGAAGATTACCAATAACTTTTCCTTTACACGAAGGCCAGTTGCCTTAGGTATATAATCATAAACCAACAGGCCGTGGAGATGATTATAATAATTTAAGTGGTTATCCGCAATTCCCGTTTGGCTATGGATTAAGTTATACCAATTTTGAATACAGCGGTTTATATTTTTCAAAAACTACTATCACATTAACCGATACTGCGGCAGTTAGTTTTACTGTAAAAAATACCGGTAAAAAGGATGGTGATGAAGTAGTGCAACTGTACATTAAAGATGTACTATCGTCTGTAACCAGGCCTGTTATGGAATTAAAAGGTTTTGAAAGAATACATGTAAAAGCCGGTGAAAGTAAAAAAGTGCAGTTTGCCATTACTCCCGAATTACTTACTATGCTAAATGCAAATTTGCAACCATTGGTAGAGGCAGGACAGTTTCGTATTATGGTTGGTGCATCAAGCAGCGATATAAGACTACAGGGAATATTAACTGTGCAATAATTGGCATGTATTTTTAGCAGCTTCAGTAAATGAAGTAAGTAATACAATACAATACCTGAATAATGGCAATGCCACTTTTAGATAAACTATATATGCTTTTTGAAAATAAAAACTTAATTATGAACTTAAAACTTTTCGAAAAATTCGTTTATACTAACAGGCGTGAGGTATTAAAGAAAAATATTTCATCTGGCCTCATTCTGCTTTTGGGAAATGAAGAAGCTGGCATGAACTATAAAGACAACTGGTATCCTTTCAGGCAGGATAGTACTTTTCTTTATTATTTTGGTTTAAACACCGCAGGCCTTGCTGCCATCATTGACGTAGATAGTGGGGAAGAAATTATTTTTGGCAATGAACTTACCGTAGAAGACATTGTATGGACAGGCCCTTTACCTTCTATAAATGAAATGGCCGGGGCAGTTGGTGTAACATCTACACAGCCTTATAATAAAATTGAAACGGTATTAGGTAATGCATTATCAGGCGGAAGAAAAATTCATTTCATTTCGCCCTACAGATCAGAAAATAAAATTAAACTGGCACAATGGTTAAATATACCAGTAGCTGGATTGATTGAAAAGATTTCGGTGCCACTGATAAAAGCTATCGTTAGTCAGCGATCTTATAAAGAAGCCTGCGAAGTGGCTGAGATGGATAAAGCAACCTGTATAAGTGCTGATATGCATCTTACTGCAATGCGTTATGCAAAACCGGGAATGAAAGAATTTGAAATAATTGCAAAAGTAAAAGAAGTGGCTTATGCTAATGATGCCAGTATTTCTTTTAATCCTATTGTTACCATACATGGCGAAACCCTGCATAATTTATATTGTGGCAATACCATAAAAGAAGGGCAAATGGTTTTGTGTGATGCAGGTGCCAGTAACGATATGAATTATGCAGGCGATCTTACCTGTACCTTTCCAGTGGGGAAAAAATTTACTGCTAAGCAAAAAGAAATTTATCAAATTGTTTTGCATGCACATCAAACTGCTGTGACCATGTTAAAACCCGGCATATTGTTCAAAGAGGTGTATTTAACAGCAGCACAAAAAATTGTAGAAGGGATGCAGATGCTGGGTGTAATGAAGGGGGATGCAAAAGAAGCAGTAGCTGCTGGTGCACATGCTATTTTTTTTCAATGCGGCCTTGGGCACATGATTGGTTTGGATGTACATGATATGGAAGACCTTGGGGAACATTATGTTGGTTATACCGATACAATTTTAAAAAGTACACAGTTTGGTATTAAATCGTTGCGCCTTGGCCGGGCACTGGAACCGGGGTTTACACTTACAGTAGAGCCGGGCATTTATTGCATTCCTCAATTAATGGATCAATGGAAAGCAGAAAATAAGTTTACTGATTTTATTAATTATAATGCGCTGGAAAATTATCGTGATTTTAGCGGTATCCGTGTAGAGGAAGATTATTTAATAACCAAAGATGAGGCAAGGTTATTAGGTAAAAAATTACCGATTACAGTTGAAGAAGTAGAAGCAATACGACAAGGTTAAATTTTATTTCTAATTGGTAAAACTTTAAACATACAGATTACTCCACTTCAATTTCATCAACAAATAACCAGGCCCGGTTGCCGGCACCTGGATTACCGGACGGAATGATGCCAAAATTTTTTGCCACCACACGAATATACCTGCAGCTTTGTGTACCCGGAATTTCAATTTTATTAATCCCTTTTCCCTGCTGTACATCCACACTGCTCATTTTCGTTGGGCCAAGCATGCCACGTTTATCAGTATCGGCAGCTAATAAATAGGTTACTTCCACTTTTGATGGAGGATATATCCAGCTGCCCTGTTGCTCTAAAGTATGCAGGATTACATTTTTTACTTCGGTAACTGCTCCCAGATCAATTGTTACATCCAGGTCGGTGCCGTTAAAGCCTAAAAACTCACTGCTTTTAGCAAGGCCTTTTTCGTTTTGCACACCATTAACTAAAGTAAAAGCACCATCGCCGGGATAAGATTTGGAAGGCGGATTTACAAGGGTTATTTTTTTACCGGTGGCTTTATTGAAAGAAAATTTTTGAGAAAGCGGATTGCCGGTTTCTTTACCATTAATTGTAAGTTTTGCATTTAGTTTACCTGACTCAGTAATTTTTACCGGCTTACCATCACCCGTATTAATCACTTTATTGTTCTGAAAAATATCAATCTTTGTGTTTTGCATTTTACTTTCCAGTTTCCATAAAACACCATCATTATTTTCTGCAGGCAAAACTGTAGCTTTCAAATCATAATACGCCTTACTATAATTAATTCCGTTTTTCTCCAACCGTTCCAATAATGCCGGCAGTCTTTTTTCAAAATCATTCCAGTTTCTTTTTTCCTTTGGGCTCCACAATACTTCACTCAACGCCATCATGCGTGGAAAGATCATGTACTCTACTTTACTGGTGTTGTTAATGTATTCGGTCCATAGGTTGCCTTGTGCACCTAAAATATGTTTAGCCTGCTCTGCATTTAATGCTGCCGGTATTGGTTCGTAACTATACACTGTTTCTAAAGGCAGATAACCACCAATAGTTACACTGTCTTCGTTATTACTTTGGCTATGGTCTAAATAACAATGACTGCCCGGAGTCATGATCACATCATGATTTTGTTTGGCTGCTTCAATACCGCCTTCTTCGCCACGCCAGCTCATCACAGTAGCATTGGGAGCAAGGCCGCCTTCTAAAATTTCATCCCAGCCAATAATTTTTTTGCCCTTGTCGTTAATGTATTTTTCTATACGGCCAATAAAATAACTCTGTAAACCATGTTCATCTTTTAAATTCTTTTCTTTTATCAGTTGCTGGCAAAAAGCAGAACGTTTCCATGCTTCCTTAGGGCATTCATCGCCGCCGATATGAATGTACTTTGATGGAAATAATGCCATCACTTCATCAAGCACATTTTGTAAAAAAGTAAAAGTATAATCGGTAGAGATCG
>JAYVJU010000025.1:0-3657 GCA_043769035.1 Ferruginibacter sp. | reverse complement strand
ATTACGCCACCATATGGCATCTTTAACCTGTATGTTTAATAATTGTTTTACCTGGTTAAAACGTTCTGCATCTATAAATTTTTCAAGCCTGTTCCATTGTTGCTGCATTGACTTTATAGAATCTACCCCCGTATAATACTTATAACACAATTCATTCCAGAGGGTTTTTCCCGAACGCATTTTACGATTCCATGCAGTATGATGAAACCAAAGCAAATATTCTTCAGGACATTTATCAATATTGCCGTATTGATTACTCACTTCAGATGCATATTCTGACAGGGCATTGGTGCCTGTTGCAGTTCTGTTAATGCCAATACCAATTGAATCTGCTTTATGATAGTACACCGGGTTCCAATCTTGTCGGCCTAAAGTATTACCCCAGGGCATTGGACCATAATGATGGCCATTGTACATAATATGCGTAAGGCCTAACGGCGTCATATAATTCACCATCGCTTCATGCGACTGCAACATGATATTTTTTGTTGCTGCAACAAAAGTATTATTATTACTAAAGGTTTGCCGTATCCATTCTTCAGCAATTTGTTCACTCGATAAATTATAGTTCCATGCCAGCCTGCCCAATGCATACCAGTTAGCCTGCGCAAAAGGATGGCTGCACCAGTTAATATCATTACCAATATTGCTTACACCTGCCATTACGGTAAGCGAAAAATTATCAAGACTGCCGGTAATTATTTTTGCTACGGTTGAACCTTTTCCTTTTGCATAGGTGTCGGCATTTAATACTTCTTTAAACATTGGAGCTTCGTAAACTAAATGTGTTCCCTGGCCTAAATACTCCTGTGTTAATTGAAACTCCATTGCCAGCGGTGTTTGTGGCATGGCACCAAATAATGGAGAAAATGGTTCCCGGGGCTGAAAATCTATCGGCCCGTTTTTTACCTGTAGTATTACATTCTTTCTGAATTGTCCGTCGAGTGGTTTAAATTCTTCGTAAGCCTGTTTAAATCTGTCGTTAGATTGCTGACTGTAAACAAATGCACGCCACATTACAATGCCATTGTAGGGTGCTAATGCATCTGCAAACATATTAGCACCATCGGCATGAGAGCGTTTGTAATCCTGTGGCCCTGGCTGTCCTTCACTGTTAGCTTTAATTAAAAAGCCACCAAAATCAGGAATGAAAGAATAAATTTCTTTTACTTTTTGTTTCCACCATTGCTGTACAGTGGCGTCTAAAGGGTCTGCGGTTTTTAAACCACCAATTTCAATTGGTGCGCTGAATCTTGCAGTGAGGTAAACTTTTATGCCATAGGGCCTGAAAGTATTAGCCAGTGCAGCAACTTTTTCTAAATAAGGTTTGGTAAGTATGGTAGCGTTGGCATTTACATTAGTTAATACAGTGCCATTAATACCTATTGATGCATTGGCCCGGGCATAATCAATATATCTTTTATCAATATAATCGGGTAGTTTATGCCAATCCCAGATAGAGGCACCAGCATAACCTCTTTCTACAGTTCTGTTTAAATTATCCCAATGGTTTAGTAACCGGAATTTTATTTTTGGTGTAGAAGAGATGTTTAGATTTGAAATATCCTGTTGGGTTTGCAGCAATCTTAAAAAATTAAATGTACCATATAAAATTCCAATATCGGTATTAGCACTTATAATAGTGCAGGTTTTTCCTTGTATGGGTTTACTTATAATTACAAAACCATCTTCATTTATTTTTTTTAGATCCTGTAAGTTGAGCGTTGCAATAATTTTGTTATTTGCAGGGGTACCGATGATTAATGTACCATTTGTTTTTAAATCTTTAACAGTAGCAGGAGTTTTACCGAGTAATCCGGTAAGTGCATTATTTAATTCTTCAGTTGCTTTTTGTATTGTTGCAGATGAGCCGGAAATTATTAGTTGCTGTAAATGCTTTTGATATTGTGTTGTTATATTGTTAGCGGGTAATTTATCATATCTCTGCCAAAGTCTGTAACCATCATCAGCAAAAGCCCCAACAGTTATTGCAATAAAAATGCAAAACAGCAATATTTTTTTTATAAACATCAGTAGGATTGTTTTTAAACGTTACCTTTTTTTAAAGAAGACGCTCTTATAATTAATTCAGATTTTAATACAATGGAATTAGTATTGTTAGTGCCATTTTTACCCTGCAACTGGTTAACTAAATGCCTTGCTGCAACTTCGCCAATATCTATACCCGGATAATTTACAGTAGTTAATTTAGGCTCAATAATAATACTGATGGTATCATTATTAAAACCAACTACAGCAATATCTTCCGGTATTTTAATTCCCTTTTCTTTTAATACCTGTATGCAGAGTGCTGCAGTTAAATCATTAGTGGTAAAAAGACCATCAGGTAAAGGATGCATTGCTGCTATCTGGTAGGCACTGGCAATACAGGATTCTTTTTTAAGATCGTTAATAAACAGCAGGCTTTCATCAAAAGGGATATTATTGTCTTTTAAAGCGGCTGCATAACCATTATATCTTTGGGCATAAACATTTCTTTTAAGATTGGAGGTGATATGAACAATTCTTTTACAACCTTGTTCTATCAGGTGTTGTGTTGCTTCGTAACCGGCCTTATAATTATCGATTGTTACTTTAGTGCCTTTGCTGCCTTCTTCCACACGGTCAAAAAAAACAACAGGAATATGTCTTTCAAAAAATGGCTCAAAGTGGTCCAGGTTTTCTGTATCAAATGCCAAAGCCGCAATCAAACCATCCACCCTTTTATGAAAAAGATTATGGGCATTGGCAACTTCCTTGCTAAATAATTCTGATGAGTGGCCAATGATAAGATCATAATTGGCTACAGTAGTTACTTTTTCTATACCTGCTAAAACGGATGTAATAAAGTTACTGTTCAGCTCGTGTACCATTACTCCAATAGTATGGCTTTTTTGCCGGCGCAGGTTGCTGGCAAAATTATTTGACCGGTAGCCAAGTTCTTCTGCTTTTTCTACTATACGTTTTTTGGTATTCTTATTTATGGCAGGATTGTCTTTAAGTGCCCGGCTTATGGTGGCAGCGGAAAGGTTTAACTCCCTGGCAAGGTCATAAATGGTAATTTCTTTACGCATATAGCAGCGAAGTTCAAAAATTAAGTGTCTATTTTTTTTAAATATTTTTTATGCAATCGGTTGCAATTTAAAAAAAAATATTTACATTAGCATTTTAAAAGTAGAATTTATTCAGATAAAAAAGATAGTTTTATTTTTAAATTACTTTGAAAGCCTTGCTGGTAAATGCTTTTAAAAAGTAGTTGCTATATTTTAGATTGCTTAGCACCGGAAATTTTTTAAGACGATTTGTATTTTTTGATTGATAGCATAAATTGGATTTTGCTATTTTTTTGCAACTTTTATGCAACCGATTGCATAAAAGTTTATTGCTTCAAAACCTGCTTTTAAACTAAAAGCTGCTATATGAAAATGAACCTTGTATCATTTCTCAATTTAAGGCCGGGTGCTGCAACCTGTGCTGCATCTATCTGCAGTAATACTTCTTCTTTTTATACTGATTCAAAGCTGGTTAATGGTAATACTATATTAAACAGTATTGCTTGCTACCAGGCTTATAAAGCTTTGCTATTTTATTATTCATCATATTAATAACCTTGCTATTTTAAAATTAATATGCCAAAACAACAATTATGAAAAAAAT
>JAYVJU010000024.1:0-10465 GCA_043769035.1 Ferruginibacter sp. | reverse complement strand
ATAATCGGTAGGGGTAAATACATCTTCAAAAACACCCCAGGTCTGTTGCACCTGTTTACCCTTTGTGGGGCCACTCCAGATACAGTCTTTTGCTATCTGGGTATCTTCGTTGGGGAAACAACTCAGTTCGGGATATGCAGCAATTGCTGCCGAAGCATGGCCGGGCATTTCTATTTCCGGTATGACGGTGATAAAGCGGTCGGCAGCATATTTTATAATCTCTTTAATTTGTTGCTGCGTATAAAAACCGCCGTGTTTGGTATTGGTATTGCCTTTACCGGGGTAACGGCCTGTTATGGTACCATTTCTATACCCACCCACGGAAGTAAGCAAAGGATATTTTTTTATTTCAATGCGCCAGCCCTGGTCATCAGTTAAATGCCAGTGAAAAGTATTGAATTTATAGGCGGCTAAATAATCGATATATTTTTTTATAAAATCAACCGGCATAAAATGTCGGGCAACATCAAGGTGCATGCCACGGTATTTAAAACGGGGCTCATCATTTATTTCAACAGCAGCAATATTATACACCGGCTTAAAACTTTTTTTTGCTTCGGCCGGCAGTAATTGCATAAGCGTTTGCAAACCATAAAACGTACCGGAAGCAGTTTGTCCGTAAATGGTTATACTTTTTGAGTTGATGTTTAATGAATAAGCGCCTTCTTTACCCGGTACCAGTGTTTGTACTGTAGTTAACTGTATATAATTTGCTGGAGCAGACTTTACTTTTTTCAGTTTGAAACCAAATTTTGTTTTCAGGTAATTATTAAAAAGATCAGCCGGGTAATCGTCAACTCCGTTCTTTATTACAATTACTGTTGAAGGCGAAAATGAAAAACTGCCTTTGTTGATCTTTACCGTAGCAGGAATTGGCACAATATTCAAAATGTTTTGTGCTGTTGCAGATAAAGCGCATACTGTTACCAAAAGCAATACAATACGTTTCATAAATACATTTATTTATAGGTGCAGATAATTAATTTTTGTAACCATTATTTTAAAACAGGTAAAATAATTTTTGATTGGTTTACTGCATCATGATAAATCTTTATTGTTGATTTTTGAAAATCACTGTCATCACAATGATAGATATCAATAAATTTTTGTGGGTTCCTGTCTGCAATAGGGAACCAACTACTTTGTATTTGTATCATTATTTTATGCCCTTTCTTAAATGTGTGTGCTACATCGGGTAAAGTATATTTTACCTGTGTGATCTTTCCGGGTACAAAAGGCTCTGGCTTTTCGAAACTATTTCGGAATTTACCCCTCATAATTTCGCCACGTACCAGCATTTGATAACCACCCATCGGATAATTTGCACCATTGCCTTTTCCCATTTCTTTTTCATCATATTTATAATCATCAGGAAAAACATCAATCAGTTTTACCACAAAATCTGCATCGGTTGAAGAAATGCTAACCATTAAGTCGGCAACTAAAGGTCCGGCTAATGTTACATCAGCATCTAAAACACCGGAAGTAAAAGTTAATACATCCGGCCTGCGGCTGGCAAAGCGCTGGTCGTCGGTCATGTATTCTCTTGTTCTGTCTAAATGTACATCTTCGGTATAAGGAACAGGGTGGGCAGGGTCGCAGATATATTCTGTAAATTTTTGTTCATTATTTGGTTTGTTCATCGACCAAAAATCAGTACCAGTTAACCTACCATTCCATGCAAGAAAAAGATTTTTATTCTCCACATTCTGTGGCGGCCATTGCTGTAAATTTCTCCATTCATTTTCACCGGTAAAAAAAATATTGGCTTCTGCAATATCACGTACTGTTCCTTTTAATTTTAAATAGAAATTAAAAAAAGGTATTTCAATATTGCGTTGGTAGTATTCACTTGTTTTAGATCCAAAACGAACATTGCCTAAATAACTGCCATCACCTCTGCCGCCCCATGTACCATGAAACCATGGCCCCATTACCAGGCGGTTATCGGTGTTTTTACTTTTAGCTTCTATGGCTTTGTACAATTCCCAAGCACCAAAACAATCTTCTGCATCAAACAATCCGCCAACAATAAGCATGGCGGGTTTTATATTGCTTACAAAATTCCTGGGGTTTCTTGCTTTCCACCAATCATCGTAATTGGGATGATTCATCAGGTCGTTCCAGAAGGCAATGCTGTCGCCCATTATTTTACTAAAGTTTTTTAAGGCACCGGTTCTTAAAAAGAAATCATAATTATCCGGTGTAGGTATTGTAAAACCTTCTTCACCTACCATGCTTGGTTTTGGCCTGGGCTTTCCAAAGCCGCTGTAAAAATTAAAGGCATCCATTACCATCAATGCGCCGTTGTGATGAAAATCATCTCCAATAAACCAATCGGTAACCGGAGCCTGTGGGCTTACGGCTTTTAATGCAGGATGATTGCTTAATGCTGCCATCGTGCTGTAAAAACCGGGATACGAAATACCAAATACACCCACTCTTTTATTATTACCGGGAATATTATTGATCATCCAGTCAATGGCATCGTACGTATCACTGGCTTCATCAATGTCTTTATTTTTTTTATTGGGGTTAAATGGCCTTACATCAACATAATCACCTTCGCTCATCCATTTACCCCGTACATCCTGTATGGCAATAATGTAGCCTTCTTTTAAATAATTTATCCAGTAAGAATTATACAATGCCGGATTAAACTGACCTTCTCCGTATGGCTGGCAGGTGTAAGGCGTACGTTTAAAAAGTATAGGATGCTTTTGTGAAGAATCTTTAGGGATATACATTGCAGTAAATAATTTTACGCCATCCCTCATGGTTATCATGCGTTCAATTTTGTAATAGTTCTCTCTTACCCAGATTGAATCGGCATTTTGTGCAACAAGATTTAAGCAGCAAACAGTAAAAAGGAACAGCAGTAAAAAATATTTTTTCATTTTGTAATAATTTGAGTGCTAAATTTAACGAATCTAAACTGTTTACCATGTCAAATAATGAAGAACTCATCAATAAATTTTATACAGCCTTCAGTAAACTGGATGCTGCAACCATGAACAGTTGCTATAGCGATGATATTGTATTTTTTGACCCTGTATTTGGTTTGTTAAGGGGCCACGAGGCAAAAAGTATGTGGGAGATGCTTTGTAAAAACGCCACAGATTTTTCTTTAACCTTTGGTAACATCATTACACTGGATGAAGAGTATAGTACCTGCGATTGGGTGGCCACCTATACGTTTAGTAAAACCGGTAAAAAAGTGGTGAATAAGATAAGAGCCAATATGAAATTTGCTGATGGTAAAATAATTGAACACAGCGATGCTTTTAGTTTACACCGTTGGGCAGCACAGGCCCTGGGTTTTAGCGGATGGCTGCTCGGGTGGAATAAATTCTTTCAGAATAAAATTAAGAACGGAGCAAAAAGGAATTTGCTGAAGTTTATGCAGGCTAAATAAGAGGGGTAATATACAATAGTAAGAAGGAACAGGAGACTATTTACTTTACATCGCATTTGCAATTGGTAAAAATTATTTCTATTTTGTTTACATAATTTTCTTTAACCTAAACTTTACAAGCATGAACACCGAATTTTTAAACAACATTAACTGGCTGGCTGTACTGGTGGCCGGCGTTGCATACTGGATGTTGGGAACCCTCTGGTATTCAAAAATATTATTTTCTAAAAAATGGCTGGAGTACACTAAAATTAATCCTGATGACCCTGAAGCAAAAAAAGGTATGGGGCTTATGTTTGGCGGTTCTTTAGTAATGATGATTTTAACAGCAGCCGGCATTGCAATTTTAGTGAATCGTATGGAATTAGATGCCTGCTGGATGAGCGGACTGAAATTAGGCGCTGTTACGGGCTTGCTGTTTGGTGCAACTGCAATTTCTATTTCTTATTTATACGAAAAAAGGCCGGCAGGATTATATTTAATTAATTGCGGTTATACTTTAGTTGGTAATATTATTGCAGCTATAATTATTTGCTGCTGGCAATAAAATAAACTGTTACTAAAAATAAAAGGCAGAAAATATTTTCTGCCTTTTATTTTTATATGATTTGTTCAACTCCTTTTATTATTCCACTGTAGTTATTTTTACAATGTTGGTAGGTAAATGTAAATTAACAGGTGTACTGCCGGTGTTTACAACAACATCACCAGTTACTAAAAAGCCTCTTTGTTTTAATATCTCTATCTCGTCATAAATAATATCATCAAGGCTGTTTTCTTCTGCATAATAAATTGCCCTTACACCCCAGCTTAAACTTAACTGATTAATTAAACTTCTTTCTTTACTAAAAATATATAATGGCGATTTAGGACGGTAACTGCTGAGCATAAAACCGGTATAACCACTCTGCGTCATTCCTATTAATGCGTTGGCATTTGTATCCTGTGCAAGTTTACATGCCAGGTAGCAAATAGCATCGCTTAAAAAAGAAGGAGAGTGCGGTTGCGGTTTTAAAATATCATCACGGTTATAATCATAAACCGTTTTCTCTACTTCTGTAATAATTTTACTCATCATTTCCACCACCAATGTGGGGTAATTACCCATGGCAGTTTCTCCACTCAGCATAACTGCATCTGCACCTTCCAGTACGGCATTGGCAACATCGGTTACCTCACTGCGGTTAGGTTTAGTGCGGTCAATCATACTCTCCATCATTTGTGTTGCCACAATTACCGGTTTTGCCCGGTGCATACATTTGCGTATAATTTCTTTTTGTATAATGGGTACCTGCTCTACCGGAACTTCCACACCCAAATCGCCACGGGCCACCATTATACCATCGCTTTCAACAATAATATCCCTGATGTTTTTTAAAGCTTCAGGCATTTCAATTTTGGCAATAACTTTTATTTTACTGTTTCTGGCTTTAATTCTTTTTTTAAGTTCTGTAATGTCAACAGCTTTTCTTACAAAAGAAAGTGCCACCCAGTCAAGGTCATTGTCAATAATAAATTCAAGGTCGGCAATATCTTTTTCTGTAAGAGAAGGCATTGTCAATTCACTATCAGGCAGGTTTACACCTTTTTTTGGCAACAATGTGCCACCGAGGCTTACTCTTATTAAAACTTCTTTGTCGTTTAAAATTTCCTTTAACTCCACTTCCATTTTACCATCATCAAAAAATATGCGTTCGCCGGGTTTAACATCCGTTGCAAGGTTTTGATAGCTTACATAGATCTTACTTTTAGTGCCCACCATTTTTTCTGTGGTCAAAATAATTTCATCTCCTTCTTTTAATTCCAGGCTGCCACCTTCCAGTTCACCCACTCTTAATTTTGGGCCCTGTAAATCGCCAAGTATGGCAATATTGTAAGGTTCTTTTTTATTTATCTCACGTATGTATTCAATTATCTGCAATTTAGATTCGTATGCGCCATGCGAAAAATTTAGCCTGAAAACATTTACACCGGCTTTAACCAGTGCCAGCAGTTTATCGTACGTATCGCAGGCAGGGCCAACTGTAGCAACAATTTTTGTTCGTTTCTGAGAGTGTTCAATACCTGCCTGTTTATCCATTTGTTTGTGCAGGTATTGCGTAAGGTTTTTGCTCATGTGTAATAATACTTGTTGTTAGATACTGAAAAATTTATTTCCTGTAGCAGTAAAATTTACTGCAAAATTTATGATGATAATATCTTCACTACTTTCATCCATTCTTCGCTGATGCGTTGTTTTTTCTTTACTGCTTCGTTTAATGGAGTATAATGCATTTTATTATTTACAATGCCTACAAATACATTGTGCCTGCCTTCCATTAAACATTCCACTGCGTGGTAGCCCATACGGCTGGCAATTAAGCGGTCGGCACAACTGGGACTCCCGCCTCTTTGTATATGCCCTAAAATACACACCCTTACTTCCTGTTGTGGTAAGCGGGCTTTAATAACTTTTGCCACTTCATCAGCACCACCAAATTCATCACCTTCGGCCACTACAATCAGGTTTACTAATTTGTGCCGTCGTTCTTTTTCTTCCAGTGCTTTAATAATGTCGGCCATTACTGTTTTTCTTTCCGGTATTAAAATGTTTTCAGCTCCTGTAGCAATACCGCTGTGTAATGCAATATAACCGGCATCACGGCCCATTACTTCAATAATAAATAAACGGTCGTGTGCATCTGCAGTATCACGTATTTTGTCAATGGCTTCCACAGCTGTATTTACTGCGGTATCAAAACCAATTGTAAAATCGGTACCTGCAATATCTTTATCAATAGTGCCCGGCAAACCAATACAGGGAATATCATATTCGTTACTGAATATTTGTGCACCTCTGAAACTGCCATCGCCACCAATAATTACCAGGCCGTTAATGCCGTGTTGTTTTAAATTTTCGTAAGCAATTTTTCTGCCTTCAGGTGTTAAAAATTCTTTGCAACGGGAGGTTTTTAAAATAGTACCGCCCCGCTGAATAATGTTGGCCACACTTTTGCTTTCCATCCTGAAAATATCATTTTCCACCATGCCTGTATAACCTCTCATAATACCATATACTTCCAAACCGTGGTAAATACCGGTACGTACCACTGCCCGTACAGCCGCATTCATACCCGGACTATCACCACCGGAAGTAAGTACACCAATTTTTGTTACTTTCTTTTCCATATGCCAAAGATAAGTTAAACGCATGATTTTTCAGTTGTATCAGATACGCATTACGCTGCTGCAAACGTTTGATGTATAAATTGTTAATACTTTTTTAATAATAAAATGAAATAAATATATACCCGCCAGATGGTATGCTTACTTTGTTTATACTGATTACATTTACTAAAATTTAAAAAGATGAAAAAATGGCTGTTAGTTTTTTGTATGTGCATTGCTGCATTTTCTTTATTGTCGCAAACTAAGCAGTTAGCAGCTTTCCCCATTACCGATTACATGGTTAAGGCAAATGATTCTTTAACTGTAGTACAAATAAAGCTGGCACCAGGGCTTAGCATTGCAGAAAAAGCGGCAGGCATATTAAAGGCTGCCTATTCTTCAGCCGATACCAGCACGGCCGAGTTGGGCATAGGTAAATGCCAGTTAATAAAAGCAGACTATTATTACTTTGGAATTTTTACTAACAACTTAAAACGTAAACCAAAGCAAGGCGACCTGGTGTACACATTTGTGGAGCTGAAAAATAATTATGCAGGCGTATTATTGAAGATGGTAAGCCACAATATTACTATTAACAGCGTGGAAGAAAATTTAATCATAGATTTTAACACTGCTCTTAATTTAAAAGATGCTGCAGCAGAAAAAAAGCTAATTGATTCAATGGTGAATGATGTGATTTATACAGGTAAAGTAATGATGCAGGAGAGTAATAGCCAGGATATGGATATAACTTCAGGCAGGTTTAAAGGGAAAAGATTATTTGCAACAATGCAAACGGTAACCGGAAAAGATGTTACCGATTTTATAAAATATATAATTGTAAGGCCCCAAAAATATGCAGGCAATACCTGGAAGTTCTCTGAAATATTTGCAACATGGATGACCAGCGGAGCACCAACTGTTATTGAGAATAATTAAAACAGGTTTGTTACATTTGGTTAAAATATACTTCACCAAAACTGTACTGACACAATTACTACTATGAAAGTTCTTATAACCGGGGTAAACGGATTTTTAGGCTATTACTTTATTGAAAAATTAATTGCTAATGGTCATCATGTAATTGCTACGGGTAAAGGCGAAAACAAGCTTCCGTTTACCAGCTCGTATTTTGTTTACGAAACAATGGATTTTACAGATGCGGCAGTAGTGAACAATATATTTCAGCAACACCACCCCGGATATATTATACATGCAGGTGCTGTAAGCAAACCTGATGAATGTGAAAAGAATAAACCTTTGGCTGATAAAATAAATATTGAAGGCACAGCTATTTTATTAGCGGCTGCAAAAAAATATGCTGCCGGCTTTTTATTTTTAAGTACCGATTTTGTTTTTGATGGAGAAACAGGTATGTACAAGGAAACCGATATGGTTAACCCCATAAATTATTATGGCAGCACAAAGGTAAAAGCAGAAGCACTGGTGCAACAGTATGAATATAACTGGGTTATTGTAAGAACAGTACTGGTTTACGGAAAGCCCTATACAAAGCGGAATAATGTACTTGCAATTGTAAGAGAAAAACTGGAGAAAGGGGAGTTGTATGAAGTATTTAATGACCAGGTGCGTACTCCAACATATGCTGAGGATATTGCAGCAGCCATTGTAGTAATGCTGGAGAAAAATGTAACCGGCATTTATAATATTTGTGGCGAAGATGTGATGACACCTTATGATATGGCAGTAAGTGTAGCGGAATTTTTAAACTTAGATACCTCGTTAATAAAAAAAATAACAGCAAAAGATTTTGTACTTGCTGCAAAGCGTCCGCTTAAAACAGGTTTAAATATTACTAAGGCAAAAACAGAATTGGGATACCACCCAATAAGTTTTACAGAAGGGTTAAAAAAAACACTTGGTTAACATTACATCCGCTCAGGCACAGTAATGCCCAATAAACCCATACCGCTTTTAATAACATTAGCCGTCATGGCAGCCAGTTGTAAACGCAATTGCTTTTTTTCTGCTGTTTCTGCATTGGCAACAGAATGCTCAGCAAAAAATGAGCTGAAGCTTTTAGCAATATTATAAATGTATATGGCAATGGCAGATGGGTTCTTTTCATTGCAGGCCTCCTGTATAATTACAGGATATTGCTCAAGCGCAACAATCAATCCTTTTTCTAATGGTAAAAAACTATTGCCGGTGTCTTTGTCCGTTGGCAATTCATTTTTTCTCAGCAACGATTTAATTCTTGCATGGTTATATTGAATAAATGGCCCGGTAAATCCGTGAAAATCTATACTATCTTCCGGGTTAAAGATCATCTTCTTTTTAGGATCAACCCGTAATAAAAAAAACTTTAATGCACCCAAACCAATGGTATGGTACAATTCCTTTAATTCTTCATTTGTAAAATCTTTTACCTTACCCAGTTCTTCTGTTTTTTCCTTCGCCACTTTTTTCATTTCATCCACAATATCATCAGCATCTACCACAGTGCCTTCACGGCTTTTCATTTTTCCGGTAGGCAGTTCAACCATGCCATAACTTAAATGATAAATATCATCGGCATAGGGTAAACCTAATTTCTGGCAAATGAGTTTGAGCACTTTCATGTGGTAATTCTGTTCATCGCCAATTACATAAATACTCTCGTCAATTTTATATTGTTCGTACTTCTGCATCGCAAGGCCAATGTCCTGCGTTATATAAACCGAAGTGCCATCTTTACGTTGTACAATTTTTTTATCCAGCCCGTCTTTTTCAAGGTCGATCCAAACACTGTTATCTGCTTCTTTGTAAAAAACATTTTTTTTCAGGCCTTCCTCTACTGTTTTTTTACCCAGCAAATAGGTGTTGCTTTCATAATAAGTTTTATCAAAATCGCAGCCGATTGTTTTGTAGGTAATATCAAAGCCAGCATATACCCAGCTATTCATTTTTTCCCATAAAGTCATTACCTCAGGGCTACCGGCTTCCCAGTCTAAAAGCATTTGTTGGGTAGCCTTCATTATCGGCGCTTCTTTTTCTGCCTCCTCCTGTTTTAAACCTTTTGCTTTAAGCTCTTCAATTTGCTTTTTATATTCGTCATTAAACTTTACATAATAATCACCTACAAAATGATCGCCTTTTGTATTGGTGCTTTCCGGTGTGGCGCCATTGGCAAATAGCTGCCAGGCAATCATACTTTTGCAGATGTGGATGCCCCGGTCGTTTACAATACAGGTTTTAATTACATTGTTGCCTGCTGCTTTATAAATTTCTGCAACACTCCAGCCCAAAAAATTATTTCTTAAATGGCCAAGGTGTAATGGCTTATTGGTATTGGGAGATGAATATTCAACCATCACTTTTTTATCACCCATTGCTTTTTTACCAAAGCATACATCATTGTAATTTTTTTGCAATACCTGCATCCAGTATTTATCCGCAACAGTAAGATTTAAAAACCCTTTTATAATATTATATGCAGTAAACAGGTCGGGATAATTTGTAATTAAATGGGTGCCCAATTGGTTGCCGATGGCATCGGGGGATAATTTAAGTGATTTAACCAGGGAAAATAACACTACGGTATAATCTCCCTCAAACTCAGGCTTGGTGGCATTAACCTGGAAATCCTTTTCGGTAAAAGGCTGGTTAAACAATGCAGTTAAACTTTCTACAGTACTTTTTTGTAAACTTTTTACTATCGACATGCTGCAAATATAATTAAGAGTTTGTTGTTGTTGGTTTGTAGTTTGTGGTTCTTTAAAGTCGTCGGCCTATTCCGGCGAACACTGACCCTATACAACAAACCATAAACTACAAACTAAAAACGATTCTCTTCCCTTATCTTTGCACACTTTTTACAACTATGATAAGTGCAAATAATATAACGCTGGCCTACGGCAAAAGGGTTTTGTTCGATGAGGTAAATATCAATTTTACAAAAGG
>JAYVJU010000023.1:0-4878 GCA_043769035.1 Ferruginibacter sp. | reverse complement strand
CTGCTGATACCGCCGGGTGAAGCACAGATTTTTGAAAATGCTGGAGATGGCCCGTTGACCTATTATGTTTTCCAGTTCCGTTCTAAAAAAATTGATATGGAAAGAAGCCGTACAGCTGGTGGCATTTTATTATTAAATGCAGACTCTTTACCAACAACAAAAACAGCTACCAAGGGCGGAAAAAAATATTTCGACAGGCCTACTGCTATGTGCCAGAATTTTGAAATGCACATTACCTCCCTGTATGCAAAAGGCCCCAGCCATGCTGCACATACACATGTTGATACAGAGATTTGTCTTATAATAGAAGGCAATGCTTATATGACTATTGATGGAAAAGATTATACCGCAAGTGCCGGCGATATGTTTATTGCCAATAGTGGCAGCCTGCATAGTATTGGTAATACCGGCGACAACCCCTGCAGCTATTTTGCATTTAAGTGGCGGTGATGAATATTTTTTTTCTGTAGTATGCTATCTGAAAAATCTATTTACCTCCCGCCATCTCCTCCATCATCCGCATTACTTCCGCACCTTCATCGGCGGGGCAAGGGTTAGGTGCATTGCCTGAAAAATATTGCACCACTTTTTCAATCATGGGTTGTTGTACATGCTGTAAAGTATCAAAACTAAAAGTACTGGTAACCCCCTTTGCAATTAAGGTAATGGTATTGCCAGTGAATATGCTAAAATGCAGTGAGCCTTCCGTACCTGCAATTTCGCAATGATCGGTGGTGGCAGCTGCATTAAAACACCAGGTACCGCTAAAAGCAATCCCATTCGTAAATAATATATTGCCGGCAACAAAATCTTCTGCTGTATAATTATTGCATTGGTTGGTGGCTATACCGGTAATACCCTGCACAGGGCCGAAAAAATGATACATCAAATCCAACTGGTGTGGTGCAAGATCGTTGAAGAGTCCACCACCTGCAATGGCAGGGTCAACACGCCAGGCGTGATGGGTAGTGGACAATTCTTTTTTGGTTAGTGGTGGTTTATATAATTCCAAACGTGCCAGTAATATTTTGCCGATTGCGCCTTCGTTCAGCAACTGTTTTATTTTTTTAAACAGCGGCTGCTCCCGCCGGTAATGTGCAACCACCAGTTTTATATTTTTTGCAGCAGCAGCCTGCGCCATTTTTTTTGCAGCGGCATAATTTAATGCCATTGGCTTTTCTACATATACAGGTTTGCCGGCGTTAATAGCAGCAAGAGCATAAGCTTCGTGGCTATCGGGTGGTGTGGCAATGTAAATAGCATTTACTTCGGGATCGTTAATTAATTTATCTGCATCACTATGCCAGCGAGGCACATTGTGCCGCTTTGCATAATCGGCAGCTTTAGCTGCATCACGGCGCATAACTGCTACCAACTTTGAATTTGGTATTTTATTAAATGCAGGGCCACTTTTTATTTCGGTAACATCACCGCAGCCAATGATGCCCCAATTGATAATATCCATATAATAAGTGCTTTTACTGTTTTGGTAAACCTTGATATTTTTGCTTGCAGATTAAGAAATGTTTTACTGTTATTTTGCTTATCAGGTTTTCAGCAATACGTATAAAAATACCGTGTAAATGGTATTCGAGCAAACATAAATACCAGTAATTTCAAAATTGAACCTAATTGACCGGGTAATGAAATCAATATTTAACCACTACATTACTTTGTGCAGCCTCAGCCTGTTTTTTTGTGCTGTATTTCGGGTGCCGGTGTTTGCACAAAAAGATAAATGCCTGGAAGGTAATTGTAAAAACGGGCAGGGATTGAAACGCATAACAGATAAAGCCGGATACCAGTTTTACGAAATGGGCAGTTTTGAAAAAGGCGACCTTAACGGCAAAGGCTATAAACTGGCTGTTACCTGGAACGCCTACCGTAATTATACAAGTATTGAAGATACTTTGGTGGCCGCATTTAAAAACGGGTTGCAGTTAACTCCTTCATTGTATAAGTACTACTCGTTTGAAAAAGGGACTTACCTGAATGGAACATTAAACGGCCACGGATTAAAAATAATTTACCGGGATGGTTCAGCCTCTATACATAGCTATAGCGAAGGGGAATTTAAAAACGGTATGCTGCATGGAAATGGGATAAAAAGAATTACCAAAGAAGGCAGCTATTTTAAATACGACAGTATTTTAAAAAAAACAATCAATATTCCTGCGCCGGAAATTTTGTATAGTGGCATTTTTGATAATAACTTTTGTGCCGATTGTATAAAAACCGATGTTGGTTATGGAGGCACGGAAATACATATGCAAGGCAAAGGGCTTGATAAGGATTTTCTTACTGGCTGGGTAATTAAGGATTATAAACCGGAACAGGAATACAATACACGATATAAAATTGTAGACCCCTATCGGGCTTTATATGCAGGTGGCTTTGAAATTGCAAAACTGCCCGGTACAGAGGTTTCCACAAATATCGTTAAAGTGGATATGGGTAATGGAATTATTTATACAGGAGAAGTGGACGATAAAATGAAACCCTATGGTTTTGGAAAAATTGAATATCCCGGATGGGATAGTGCTACATACGAAGGAATGGTAGATAATGGCCAACCGCATGGCTATGGTTATTGGTATGCAAAAAAAAATGATTTTCAAACTGTAATTGGCGGGAGGTATAGAAATGGTAAAATTATTTATGGCACTGCTTTAAAACCTGGTGTTGAAGTGCTGAGGTTTGGAAGCGATTATGAAAAGGCAACAGACCCAGAGTACCGTGCCGATTTATTTAAACCGTTGCAGGGGGCATATACCCGGTATTATTACAAATTTGATGACACCCAAAAAAAATGGAATTTAGCCCGTGAGGAGAGTGGGTTTAATGTAAATGGATTTGATAAAAACAAATGGGTGGCAACAGGGCTGACTGATGAAGAAAAAAGAAAACAAAGAGTTGTTACCAGCGGCAATATAAGTATTTCAGACCTGCTGGTTGGTGATGTTGTTGTAGTGGATGGTATGGCCAGCCCGGTGGTAAGTGTATTAGGTGGCATTTTTACTTTAAAAAACGGCAGAACAGTTTCTGCATCTTCTGGTGTAAACAATGTGAAACTATCTAAATATAAAAACAGTGATTTTTTAATCTCATGCGATGTATGCAAAGGCACAGGCCAGGCTTCCTATATCTATCAAAAGCCACCAGAGCAGGTTAGCTTTACCCGCTATGTACCCAAAACTATTGTAGGTGATTTTTATATCTGGAAAACTACAGAAGCAATAACTACCACATATAATAAAACTTTTTCTCCGGAAACCCGGTATAGAAACTGCTCAGTTTGTAATGGCTCAGGACATTCAAAAAATGTTAAGGAAATTAAAGAGTAATAACTGAACAAAAGTTAAAGATAAAATTCAATTGCCTTCTAAAAATATTGTTTTAAAAATCTGGCTGTATTACCATACATAAAAAGGGCTGTAATTTCTTCGGCCGGCAGTTGTTTATTTTCAGATAAGAAAAGTTTTTTTGTGTAAGAAAATTACCTGCCAGTACAATCAATTTTTTTTGCTAATGTTTCCATATGGTTTTTGGATAACTATGAAACAGTTTTTTTGCAGTTACTACTTTATATTAAAACAGCAATAAGCGAAAACCTCATTGGGCAATGTCATTAAGTTAAGGATTGTTAATTGAATTGCGCCGCCCTTTAGGGCGGTGAATGAGATGAAAAGATGCATTTGGGCTTTAGCCCAAAACAAATTATTGGGCTAAAGCCCTGTTTGTGGAGTGCTGATTTGCTCCCTGCCCTGAAGGGCAGGGCAATTCAATTTAACTTAATGACATTGCCATAGGGGACAAATTTTAAAACTTAGGAGTTACCCCCATATTGTAAAATATAAATGAGTAAATATCTGCGGTGGTTTCTAAACCTTTTTTAAGGTTGCTGGCGCCATGCCCGCTGTTTACATCAACCCGTATCAACACCGGGTTATTGCCTTTGTATTTTTCCTGTAAGGTGGCCATGTATTTAAACGAATGTGCAGGTACTACCCTGTCATCGTGGTCGGCAGTGGTAGCCATTATTGCAGGATAATTTTTTGTAGTGCTGATATTATGCATGGGAGAATAGCCGTACAGGTTTTTAAACTCTGCTTCCGATTTTTCGCTGCTGCCATATTCAGCTATCCAGTTAAAACCAATAGTAAATTTGTGGTAACGCAACATATCCATTACACCAACTGCAGGTATGGCCACTTTAAATAATTCGGGGCGTTGGTTAGCCACTGCACCTACCAGTAAACCACCGTTAGATCCTCCATAAATGCTCATATAATCTGCTGATGAATATTTATTAGCAATAAGATATTCTGCTGCAGCAATAAAATCATCAAATACATTTTGTTTGTTTAATCCCATACCGCCCTGGTGCCATTTTTCGCCATACTCACTTCCGCCACGCAGGTTGGCCGAAACATAAATGCCTCCTTGCTCCAGCCAGGAAATTCTTGCAGGATTAAATGCCGGTGTTGTGCTGATGTTGAAACCGCCATAAGCATACAGCATCGTGGGATTTTTACCATTCTTCTTAAGGCCTTTTTTATAAATGATAAACATAGGCACTTTTGTGCCATCCTTACTTTTATAAAATACCTGCTCGGTAACAAAACCTTCGGGCTTAAATTTTACTTCCGGTTTGCGGAACACTTCGCTTTTGCCTGTGGCAATATCATATTTATAAATTGTTGGCGGAAAAGTAAATGAGGTAAAAGTATAGAACACAAACTTATCGTCCCGCTCTCCACCAAAACCATTTGCCGTACCTAATGCAGGCAGCTTAACTTCCCTTTCCAGTTTACCATCTAAAGAATAAACATATACCCTGCTGGTAACATCTTTGGTATAGGTGATGAATATTTTATT
>JAYVJU010000022.1:0-4758 GCA_043769035.1 Ferruginibacter sp. | reverse complement strand
GTTTGTTTGCTTCCTGTATGTACTATTACATTTTTTTGCTGTTGCAATAATTCATTAACAGTATTTATTACTTCATCATTAATTGCATTCTCATTACATACCGATGCAGCATCAATTATTACTTCTTTAAAACCGTTTGCTTTAGCATAGGCAATTTGCGCCGCTGTTACTGGTGAACAACTGCCGGATATGACCAGCAACGGATTTGCCTTTTCAACTTTGGGCCATACTTTTTTTTGTTTCAGCAAACCTTTTTCATTCCAGTAATTTCCCAAAGCTGCTTCAATGCCAGAACCGCCAACAGAAAACTGTGTGACATTGCTTAATCCATCCATCCACTTGCCAATTTTTACCAACTGCGAATCATGCAATGCATCTATCAACACTACTTCTTCATCTTCTGCTAAGGCATTACCCCATTCTTTAACTGGCTTATCCAATTGCAGCACATCTATCAATCCAAACTTCTTATTCGTTTGTTTACCCAGGTGCAAACGCAAATCACTTTCATCAGCAGGTGTAACGGGATGTTTGCTCATAGATGGATGCCGGTCTAACCGATAAATTTTTCCATTACTGCCAATACCCATTCTTGCAAACAGATTGCCATACAAACAATACCTGCCCAATGAAGGCGAACCACCCAGCACAGGAATTATTTTGTTTTGAAAAATGGTTGCACCACAATCAATCGCTTTGCCAATGCTGCCAACATTTGCTGATGAATCAAACGTAGAGCAAACTTTATAATGCACCTGCCTTGCGCCACTTGCTTTCATCTGTTCAAATGCAGGCAGCAAAATCATTTCCATTTCATCCGGCGATAAGGCTCTGGTCTTTCCTGCTACTCCATACGCATCCAAATCGGGAAATGCTTTTAATTCCTCCGCAGTTGGCGGCTCCGTAAACAAAACAGTTTTTGCACCCGCCCTGCTGATGAATTCTAATGCATCAGTGGAACCTGTAAAATCATCTCCGTAAAAGGCGAGTAATATTTTTTTATTTGGTGCCAAATTTTTCTACTGATTTTTTAAATTCCGGATATTGATTCGCCGCTTCTTCTAAATTTAATCCGTCAACCGCTGCTTTCCATGCCTGTTGCAATGCAATAACACCAGCCGCTGCTCCCATCGGATGCGCCATAATGCCGCCGCCTGCCATGTATAACAAATCAACAGTTCTTGTTCTTCTGTATGTTTCAAAAGCCTGTCCGCCCCACTGACCAGATGATACAACTGGTAATACTATTTTATGATTATACATTGGCGACAAACATGCTTCAATCGAAGCAACAACGCTCTCATCACTCTCCCAAAATTTATTTTGAATACCATTTACATGCAATTGATCAACACCTGCAAGCCGCCATATTTTTTGATAGGCTTTAAAATCAATACCCAATAAAGGATGCCTTGTTAACATACCCCAGCCGTTACGATGTGCATGAATAGCCAATTGCTTTTGGTCGCATATTTTTTTTGTTCCTGCTAAACCAACACTGTTAATGCTTACCATGGCACAAGTACCGCCGCTGTTAACAATCTTTTCATAGCGTTGCAGCATTTCATCTACTTCCCCGCTAATGTTGAAAGCAAACATCACTTTTTTACCGGTTTTATCAGCATGATTATTTATCACTTTCATTACTGCATCAACCCTATCATTAAAATTGGAGTTGGCAGAAGAAGAAAGCAATTCATCGTCTTTTATAAAATCAATACCAGCTTCAGCCAATGTTTTAACAATATCAGCCGTTTGCTGAATAGATAAACCAATACTTGGTTTTATAATGGTGCCGATTAATGGTCTGTCATTTACACTGGTTAATTTTCTGCAACCTTCAATTCCAAATGCGGGGCCTTTATAATAATTGCCAAATGAAGGTGGCAATTCTATATCCATGAGCTTCAATCCGGTGAATTGTTTTATCTCATACAAATTGCCTTGTAATGTAGAAACCATTACGGGTAAATTGTAGCCAAAGTTTTCAATACTCCAGCTAACTTTTACTATTGCCCTGTTATATTTTCCTGTTGCACTTGTTGCGCCGGGGATTGCCGGCTCATTCACTGTTTCTAATAGCTCAACTGATTCCACTCTTGCAGCAAAGCGTTTCTTTAATTCTTCTGTTTCCTCTGGTACTGCTACGAATGTACCCGAGGATTGTTCACCTGCCAATACCTTTGCTGCGGTTTCAGGAGCAAAAGGTGTTTCGATATAATATGTTGCTGTTATTCTTTCCATTCGCTTTTATTTTCTACCCAATAAACTAATTAAACAATCACCGCATCAGCGGCATCCAAACTGTCATATCCGTTTGCCCTCGGTTGGCCCATGCATAATAAGGTATCAGCTTTATTTTTATTGGTGTTGTTGCCGTGTTCACTTCTTTATACAAAGTATTTTTCCAGTTCGTATTTTGTAATAACCTTGCTTCACCAGTTAAAGCCATTACGTTTCCTATATCAATTTTCATTGGTACCGGCTGTAATTTTATTGTCGCAGGAATTAACACATCAAATACATTTTGTTTAGGCAGGTCGGCAGACTCCAGACAATAAACAATTGGCCCCCGTTTTACGGTTACCTGGTTTTTTGTTTCCTCTACCAATGGATTACTCTCTAATAAAGTGACAGGCATATCTAAAACCAATTCAATCTTATCTCCAGCATTCCATTGTCTGCCTGCTATCACATAGCCATTCTCCATATTCCTAACCAGGGGAAATGTATTATTGATTTTCAGACTAAAGCTTTTACACCAACCCGGTTTCCGTAAATAAATATTTACTGGGTTTGCAGTAGCTTCTTTAATTGTTATCACAATCTTTCCATCCCAGGGATAATTGGTGGTTTGTTCCAGTTTTAATTTTGTACCGTCATGCAGTTCTGTATTCAATACATTACCGCCATACATATTTATATACAAACCTTTTTCGCCAACGCTATACATATAATCGTTTACTTCGGCAATGGTACGTACCGAATTGGGCGGACAGCAATTAGATTTGCTGATATATTCCGTTCTTCCACCTTCCCAACGTAAATGATACGGATAATCTTTTGATGCTGCCAGCGCATTGGTATAAAAGAATTTTTTTCCATCCAAACTAATGCCGCTGAGCACACTGTTGTACAAAGCAAGTTCAACAATGTCTGCATATTTAGTTTCGCCGGTTAATAAAAACATCCGCCAGTTCCATAATACATTACCGATGTTGGCACAGGTTTCATTGTGTGCACTAAAGTTCGGCAACTGAAAATCTCTGCCATAACTCTGATGCACTTTCTGCACAGTATCCGGTTTATAAGAAGTGCCATCAACAGAAACGCCGTCGTACAACGCACCGCAACCACCGGTTACATACATTTTTGTATTAATGACATTATCCCACAACTTATTCAATGTTGTCAATAATGTTTTGTCGCCTGTCTCCGCATACACATCGGCAACCCCAGCCATTAAATAATTTGCTCTTACCGCATGACCAACAATTTTATCCATATCCCTGAACGGTTGCCTGTCGCTGTTATCATCGGTGCCTTCCACGGTTCCCCGTATATCAATCAACTTATTTACCAGCGTTAAATATTTTTTTTCTTTCGTTGTTCTGTACAATTCTATCAAACCCATGTAATGCGAAGGGCAAATCGCATTTCTCGCCTGTTCCGGTGAGGCGGTGTTGTAAAAGCCAATTAAAAAATCAGCAGCCTTTTTTGCAATCTCCAGCAGGGTAGTTTTACCGGTAGCCCGATAATGCACACAGGCAGCTGTCATCAGGTGACCAAAATTGTAGGCTTCAAAACTCAATTTATCATCAAACATTTTTGCTTCGCCACTCTTTCGTTGCTCAATAATACTTTTTGTATAAATGTACCCGTCTGTTTTTTGGGCTTTGCCAATTACGGCAATAGCTTCATCCATCATTGCATCCAGTTTTTTATCTTTTGTACTGGCGTACATGGCGGCTACGGCTTCCAGTGTTTTATAAAAATCACCGTCGTGAAAAGAAGGCCCACGGAATCTTCCGGTATCAATCCCTGCAGCCACTTTAAAATTTTTGAACGAATAACAAATGGTATCGCTGGTATAAATTTTCCAGAGCTGCGGCACCATCGCATCACGGCACACGGCAAATCGCTCTGCCCAAAAACCTTTTGTCCATTGCACATCACTCATGCCCACACTGGTGAGTTTTGCATGGGGGCTTGCCTGGGTGTTCACCAATCCGGTTTGTGCCAATGCAGTTTGTGAAAGCAGGATGGTTGTTATGATTAATATTTTTTTCATTTTTTGTGGCTGTTATCTTTTATTCATTGTTCAACTTTTGTTCCGGCTATTCGCTGCAAGTCCGGCACAAGGCCTTCGCACAAATCTTCACCGGGCTTTCCGCTGCTATCCGGCAGCCCGTCAGCGATATTAATTCTACTCATCTTTTTCCATCCCGATTTATCGATGTGATTAATCACATTCAACCCCTTCGGGGTTGGTTTCTTTCATTTTATTTCCACCCCGATACATCGGGGCGGCTATTCACATTTGACCCCTTCGGGGTCAGCTAACATTCATTCATTTTATTCGCCGGATTGCATCCGTGGCTACTCATATTCGCCACCTTCGGGTCTGTTGTTTTCAATACATTTTTTACAACCGCTTCACATCCTAGTTTTCTATAGCCCGAAGGGCTTAAATTTGAATAGCCCTGCGTACAACGCAGGGAAAATAATCATCGGAGTTCCCCCAACCCCAACGGGGTT
>JAYVJU010000021.1:0-4204 GCA_043769035.1 Ferruginibacter sp. | reverse complement strand
ATCTGCAACGTATAGCCCGGATGGGAAACAGATTCTTACCTCGTCCTGGGATAATACTTCTAAAATTTGGGAGGCTGCCACCGGACAACTTTTATTTACATTAACAGGTCACGAAGGCGATGTTACTGACGGGGAGTTTACCCCCGATGGAAAAAGAGTTATTACCTCTTCAAGCGATAACACCTGTAAAGCATGGAATGCCCAAACCGGCGAATTACTGTACACTTTTATGGCTATTGATTTTAATGATTATTTAATTGTTGATAAAGCCAACCACTACGATGGCAGCCAGGCAGCACTTAAACTATTATACTTTAATTACCAGGGCGAGGTAATAGAACTTAGCCAGCTGAAAGACCAGTTATGGATACCCGGTCTTGCCGAACGTATCAATAAAGGCGAAACCATTCATGCAAAAACGCTTACAGAACTTAATGTTTTTAATTTTACACCGCAGGTAGAAGATGTAAGTACTGTGGGTGATGAGTACCGGTTTAATATAACCCCCCGCAAAGGTGGTATTGGCGAAACAGTAGTGTTTGTAAATGGGATAGAAGCAAAACGTTACAAGATCGGCGAGTTAAAAAATAATGTCGGGGTTTATGAACTTGTGATTAATAAAAATGACCTGAAAGATTTTTTTATTGCAGGAAAAGAAAACCCGGTAAGTGTAAAAGCCTATACAGCTGATAACAGCATAGCATCCCGTGGTGTAGTTATTAAGGTAGATAAAACCAAAGAAAATATTACACCACCCAATTTATATGCAGTAATGATTGGCGTAAGCGATTATAAAGGCGATGAACTGGATTTAAAATACGCAGCAAAAGATGCCACAGATATTTCCGTTGCTATTGGCAGCACTGCAAAAAAATTATTGAATACAGATGGTAAGGATCATGTGTTTATGTATAACCTTACCACCAATAAAGAGCGCTACCAGTTACCGGAAAAAAAAGCGATACAAAAATTATTGGAAGACATTGGTAAAAAAACAACAGCCAATGATGTGCTGCTCATCTTTTTTGCAGGCCATGGTGTTATGGCTGGCGAGGCAGATAAAAAACAATTTTATTTTTTAACTGCCGATGCCTCTACACTTTCTTCAACAGATGCCGTAAAGGAAGTGGGCATTAGTACCAGCGAACTTACTGACTGGATAAATCCTCAAAATATAAAAGCACAAAAGCGGATATTGATTTTTGATGCCTGCAACAGCGGCCAGGCCATTAAGGATTTTGTAAAACTGGGTAGCGATAATCAGAATTTTGTAGCGGCACGTAATGATGATAAATCGCAGCAGGTAAAAGCTATTGATAAACTGAATGAAAAATCAGGACTGTTTATTTTATCCGCATCTGCCAGCGATCAAAGCGCTTATGAAATGGGCAGGTACTCACAGGGATTATTAACTTATTCTTTATTAAAAGCCATTAAGCAGCAACCGGATATTTTAGAGGACGGAAAATATCTTGATATCAGCCGCTGGTTTAATGCTGCCGAAAAAACTGTTACCGAAATTTCTAAAGAAAGCGGCGCAAGGCAGGACCCACAGATTGTAACCAACACCAATTTTAATATTGGAATTGTTGACCAGGAAGTGATGTCGCAAATTGTATTGCCACAGGAAAAACCATTATTTTCCGGCAGCAATTTTCAAAATGCAGCCGAAGAAATTGCAGCAGATGATTTGGGATTGAATAAACTTACCGACCAGCAGTTGAATGAATTATCTGCCAGGGGAGCAAATGCAGCCATCACCTATGTTGCAGGTTCGGCCTCGCCGGATGCATTTACTTTAAGCGGAAGGTACACTGTTACGGGCAACAACATCAGTGTTAAAATATTTATCCGCCAAAAAAATGAAGTAAAACAAAAAATTGATTTAACAGGCACAAAAGATAACCTGAAAGAACTGGCGGTATTAATTGCAGCCAAAACAGCGGAATGGGCTTCGGGAAAAAAGTAAAAATTTCAATTTTTTAAAAGAGGCAAAAGTAATTATGAAAAAATTTCTGGTACTGCTTACAGTAATTATTTGTTATGGATCTTACTCCGGTGCACAAACCAAGCATGCATTAATTGTTGCCATTGGCAAATATCCCGAAGAAAGTAATTTTAAGCAGATCAGCTCGGGTAATGATGTGCCACTGATAAAAAACGCTTTGCTTAAACAGGATTTTAAAGAAAACGATATCAATATTTTAAAAGATGAACAGGCTACTAAGGTTGCTATTGTAAAAGCAATAGATGCTTTAATTGAAAACTCAAAAGCAGGAGATATTGTGGTCATCCATTTTTCATCGCATGGCGAACAGATAGAAGATGATAATGAAGATGAAACTGACGGACTGGATGAATGTATTGTTCCGTTTGATGCGGTGTTTTCTCATAACGAAGCAGAGTTTAAAAAACTGGCGCCGGCATTCTTCAGGGATGATGAGTTTGGCGATAAGGTTATTTTGTTGCGGAATAAGTTAGGCAATAGTGGCGATCTGTTAGTTATTCTTGATGCCTGCCACTCCGCAAGTGGAACAAGGGGCGGTACAGAAAAAGTAAGGGGAAATCAAAGCCCCATGGTAAGCAAAAATTTTGACAGGAATAAACTAAATGGAAAAGATAATAGCGGTGTATTTAAAGAAAATACAAAACTGAGATTAAAAAATGATGCCGCAACTTATGTAATTATTTCCGGAGCACAGGCACAGGAATTAAACTCCGAGTGCAGGGATGACCGTGGCATTCCGGTAGGCTCGTTATCGTATGCATTAAGCAAAACATTGTCAACCATGGATGGCAAAGTAACCTACCGCAATTTATTTGCACAGGTAGAAGATGTGATGAGGGGCAAAGCGCCAAAACAAAAACCTGCCATAGAAGGTGATGGACTCGATAGGGAATTGTTTGGCGGAAACTATAAACGCCAGCAACCATATTTTGAAGTGAACCTTGAAAAAAGTAATAATGACACTATTACGTTAAACGGAGGTGCGGTATCGGGTGTTGCTGTTGGATCGGTGATCAATTTTTTTCCGGGAGGCACAGATGACCCTGCAGGAAAAACACCGATACAAAAAGGGACTGTTATTAAAACAGACAACTTTGAGTCGGTAGTAAAATTAGATACCAAAAATGAAGAGCTGTTAAAAAAGAAACCATGGGCATTTGTTAGTGAGATGAGTTACGGAAAAAGTAAAATAATTGTAAGTGTTGATTCTCTTACAAATGAAATACAGCAAAAAATAAAAGATGGATTAAAAGATTTAAAACTGGTAGAGTTTAACGCCAAAAGCGATTTGTACCTTGGTAAACCACCGGTTGGGGATGGCCTGGCACTGATGTTTCCGGGAACAGGTACTGTGTTTGTAGATGGCCTTGATGCCAATAACCCCGCTGGTATAACCGACGCATTAAAACGTTTTGACCGCTACCGCTATTTACGCAACCTTAGTTTTACAGATAAAAGTTTATCTGCAAAAATTGAATTGGTTTACCTGGATGAAAAAGGAGCGATAGACAGCAACAAAATAAAAGAGCGTACAAAATTTGGCCGCCTGGAAGTAAGGGAAAATGATGTTTTGTATTTAAGGATCACCAATACCGGCACCAAAGATTTTTATATTAATATTGTTGATATGCAGCCGGATGGAAAGATCAACCCTATTGTGCCCAATAAAAAAGAAGGGGTATTTGTTGATGCCTGTAAAGTAGCTGCCGGAAAAAATGCCGGTAACCTGGAGACAATGCAGATAATAATCGGACCACCTTATGGCGAAGAAACATTTAAAGTATTTCTTTCTGCTACCATCCTCGACCTTGAAGAAATACTAACCAGCAATACCGATACCAACAACAAAACCCGTGGTGTATTAAATAACCTGGCTACAATATTTAAAGAAGCTGATGGAAATGCACTAGGTACACGTGGTACAAAAGTAAAAGTTGATCAAAACGGAACTATTTTCAGTTTAAATTTTTCGATATTACCAAAGTGAGATTAAGTACTATTTAAAATCTGCAAACAGAATTTCTGTCTTCACTAAAATTGCTTTCTGTTATTTGCAAATAATAGAAAAAGGCAATATTATTTAACTCTTTTGTTTTTTCTTTCTTGCCATACCAGCACCCAGTATTACCAACATTATAACACCAAAACCAATGCGCCAGTACATACGTTGAGACAATTTACGTTCTCTGGCTTTTT
>JAYVJU010000020.1:0-10969 GCA_043769035.1 Ferruginibacter sp. | reverse complement strand
TATAAAATTTTATTCCATGTTTCGCCGCCATCAGTGGTTTTAAAAACACCACGTTCGCTATGCTCAGCATAAGGGTTACCAATAGCCGCCGCATAAACTGTATTAGGATTTGTTGGGTCAATAACCACACGATGAATACAAATGGTTTTATCGAGCCCCATTTTTTTCCAGGTTTTTCCTGCATCTAAACTTTTATAAATACCGCCACCAAGGTTAAGTGAGTTACGGGGATTGCCTTCGCCGGTACCCACCCACACAACAGCCGGATTAGATTGCTGAATGGCAATAGCACCAATGTTAAGAATAGGCTGGTCATCAAAAACAGGCTTCCATGAATGGCCACTGTTTTCGGTTTTCCATACACCACCACTTGCTGCACCAACATAAACAATATTAGGATTTGCAACAACAGCATCAATAGTTGTTATACGGCCACTCATCCCTGCAGGGCCAATATTACGGGGCTTTAAATTTTTAAATTGATCAATAGAAATTTTTTGTGACGATACAGTTGTATTAAAAAGTAAAGCGAATAATGCAGCACATAGCAGGTTGAGTTTGTTCATTTGATTAATTTTAGAAGTATGAAGTTGCAAAAAAATAACAGCTATTACAAAATAATTACACAAGCGGATAAGGATGTAATAGAAAATGAGTAATACAATTATTCATTACATTTGGTTCAAAGAAACTTTTTTCATGAAACCATTTTTTTATTCCACCATTTTAGGCATTGTTATTTCTGCACAGGCGCTTAGCCAAAAAAAATTGATAGTGCCTGTTAACGACGCTTTAAAAAACCAAAGCATACAAAACATACAGGCAAAATATGCTTTGTACAAAGATGTGGCGCTGCAGATATGGAACTATGCCGAAATGGGTTATAAAGAAGAAGAAAGCTCGGCTTTATTGCAAAAAACTTTACAGAATAATGGTTTTGATGTAAAACCAAATATTGCCGGAATGCCCACTGCATTTGTTGCCAGCTACGGCAGCGGTAGCCCTGTAATAGCAATACTGGCAGAGTTTGATGCATTGCCCGGATTATCGCAGGAAGCTGTGCCCGAAAAAAAATCAATTGCAGGTAAAGCTGCAGGCCATGCCTGTGGCCACCATTTATTTGGTACAGCTAGTGTGGCAGCAGGGATAGAAATAAAAAATTTACTGGAACAAAAAAAGATAAACGGTACAATAAGGGTGTATGGTTGCCCGGCAGAAGAAGGCGGCAGTGGTAAAGTATATTTAACAAGAGACGGCTTATTTAAAGATGTGGATGTTGTATTGCACTGGCACCCCGATGCAGACAATAGTGTTACAATGACGAAGGCTTTGGCAAACATATCTGCCAAATTTCGCTTTCATGGTATATCGTCACATGCAAGTGGATCGCCGGAAAAAGGGCGCTCTGCACTGGATGCTGTGGAAGCGATGGATAATATGGTAAATATGATGAGGGAACACGTGCCTTCATCAACAAGAATACATTATGTAATTACAAATGGTGGTAAGGCGCCAAATGTAGTACCGGACTTTGCTGAGGTATATTATTATGTACGCAACCCAAGCCGTGATGTTGCCAGCAGTGTTTTTAACCGGGTTGTAAAAGCGGCTAATGGTGCTGCAATGGGAACAGAAACCACAATGGATTATGAGATAATTGGTGGTACACACGACCTGCTGCTTAATTCTGCGCTGGCAGAAGCCATGCAAAAAAACCTGGATAAAGTTGGGGGTATTACCTACACACCTGAAGAAATTGAATTTGCAAAAAAAATACAAACAACATTAGGGGCTAACCCACCTGCTATTGAAACAGCCAATACCATTAAACCGATAAAGGTTGAAGAAGATGCTGGTGGAGGCAGTACTGATGTGGGTGATGTAAGCTGGAATGTACCTACCGTTGGTTGCCGTACTGCAACATGGGTGCCCGGTACTACGGCACATAGCTGGCAGGCTGTAGCATGTGGCGGTACAGAAATTGGAACTAAAGGAATGATGGTGGCTGCAAAAACAATTGCACTTACAGCAATAGATTTATTTACAACACCGGCACTGATCACAAAAGCAAAAGAAGAATTTATAAAAGATAAAGGCGACTATAAATATGTGCCTTTATTGGGTGATAGAAAACCAGCGTTGAATTACAGGGATTAAATGCAGCAGGGTGTTTTTTTAAAATTATCAGTTTAAAATAAAAAAAACATTGGTTTTAAAACCAATGTTTTTTTGTCTCAATAATTTTACTTCAATTTAACTTAGGTTTTTGCCAGGTACCTTTTAAATAAGTATCTAAAAACTTCAGGGTTTCTTCTGCAGCTTTCATTTGATTTTCTTTCTTTACAAAGCCGTGGCCTTCATCAGGAAATTTTACATATTCAACCGGCACACCATTCTTTTTGGCACCGGCAACAATTTCATCACTTTCTACTGGTAATACCCTGGGATCGTTGGTGCCCTGTAAAACCAGTAAAGGTGTTTTTATTTTATCGGTATTATATAACGGAGAAATGTTTTTTAAACGGGCAGAGTCTGCACCAAAGGGGTCGCCCATTTCATCGTACAAAGCTTTTCTAAAACTTTCCCAATAAGGCGGAATACTTTTTAAAGTACGTGGCCAGTTGGCTACACCAAACAGGTCAACACCAACTTTAAACTCTTCGGGATGAAAAATAATTCCGGCCAGGGACATAAAGCCACCATAACTGCCTCCGTAAATTCCAATCTTTGTTGAATCAACATAGTTCTGTTGCGCCAGCCAGCGTTTACCATACACACAATCCATCAGGTCTTTATCGCCGTGGTTTTTATTATCCATTTTATAAAACGTTTTTCCATAACCACTGCTGCCACGATTGTTTACCATTAAAATGGCATAGCCATGATTTACTAAATACTGAACGCTTTGAGAATAACCGGCCCTTGACTGTCCACCAGGCCCACCATGCACCCAAACCAATGCAGGCACCAGAGAATCTTTAGATGCTGTTAAGGGTTTATATAAAATTGCCGGCACTTCTGTACCATCAAAAGATTTAAAGCGTACTACTGATGCACTTACCAAATCACCAGGATCTACCTCGCTGCTGAGCGTTTTGGTTAATTGCTTTAATGTCTGCGTATCAAAATTGTAACTCCATAAATTAACCGGGCTTTTATCCGACGCAATAAATAAGATCATATTTTTTTCGGAAGGCGAAATATTAACACCCTGTACATCGCCATCTTTAACCTCGGGAAACTTCAATTGTTCTCCTGTTTTATGATTATAAAGCAACACCTTATTTCTGCCATCTTCATTAATGCCGATTATACGGTACTTGCCATTTTCACTAAAGTACATGTAAGAAACATCCCAGTTGGTTTCGTAAACTTTTTCTTTTGTGCCTGTGGCAATATTATATTTAACTACATAAGTAAACTCTTTTCCTTCGTTGGTTAAATAATAAAAAGATGAGTCGTTTAATTCAAAACCCTGCGGATTATAAGTAGCTTCTTCAGCGTCGTTAGATATTTTTTTTAGCTCTTTTTTGGCTACATCATAGAGGTACATTTCATTTTTATCGGCAGTAACAGTTTTGGTTAACAGCAGGTATTGTTCGTTATAGGCAATAGCGCCTACATTAAGGTTGCTATCGTTTTTGTACACCAGGCTGGGTGCCCATTTAGCAGTATCCATTTTATATACATCAAAAAAACGGGCATCACGTTTATTGCTGGCATAATACAGGTAGCTTTTGGCTTTATTCCATCCGTAAAATGTAGCTTTTTCTTTTTCGCCGGGGGTAAGATCTTTTACAGTTCCATCGGGCTGGCGCAGGTATAAATGATCGTTTTCATTTCCACCCTGATCGGCACTGTAAATGGTTTTATCGGTACCGGCAACATAATCAACAGCAAAAAAAGATTCTTTGGTGGAGCTGGTTAATTGCTTCATACCGGTATCGGCAAGGTTAATTTCGTATAAATTAAAAATACCCGACTCGTTATTTTGTACCAGTATCTTACTTTCATCTTTATTAAATAATCCGCCACCAATACTTTTTGTTTTGTATAGCTGTGCAATACTATACTGCTTAACTGTTTTTTTTGCTTCAGGTTCGCTGTTGTTATTACAGCCCAATAAAAAAATCATTAGTGCAGCCGGCAGAATAAATATTTTTTTCATAAATTATTTTTTAATTATCTAACAAAATAGTCAAAGCTTTTTATTTACCCAACCCTTTTATATAAACGGAAAACCCCGCAATTGCGGGGTTGAGGGGATATACAATTTTTTCGGTTTATTTTTCTCCGGCTTTTTTTGCTTTGTCAAACTCAAGCACATTGCCATTAATACAATACCTTAAACCGGTTGGTGGCGGGCCATCTTCAAATACATGACCTAAATGGCTTTTGCAGCGGCCACACATAACTTCGGTACGTTTCATTCCATAAGTGGTATCGGGGGCATAAATTATGCTTCCCTTAGTTATGGGTTCAAAAAAACTAGGCCAGCCACAACTGCTTTCAAATTTTCCATTGCTTTTAAATAAAAGATTGCCACATACGGCACAGTGGTAAGTGCCTGTATCGTAAGTATTCCAGTATTTTCCTGTAAAAGCCCTTTCTGTACCCTTTTCACGGGCAATTTCATATACATTTTGTGGTAAAACCTTTTTCCACTCTTCGTTACTTAGTGTTACCTTATTGGTATCTGTTTTTGAAAACACAGGGTTTTTATTATTTGTATCTGCCATATTTATAGTTGTTGTTTTATTTTGAGATGCTGTATTGCAGCTGCATACAGCCAGTATAAAAAAAAATGATATTAAAGTAGATCTCAGCATAACGTTAAGTTGCATTATTAAAAACAAATAAACATACGTCTTGGTTTAGTTTATGGTTTTTCAATAGTTTCTTGCAATTGTTAAAGGATATTTAAAGTTCGTATATTATATTTGCTAACCACCACATCCACAGTAAATAAATATGTTTAATTTAATACTATTTGGCCCACCGGGCAGCGGTAAGGGAACACAGAGTGAAAAACTGATTGCAAAGTACGGGCTAAAGCATTTAAGTACAGGCGATATTTTGCGCAGTGAAATTGCTAATCAAACACCCCTGGGGCTTGAAGCAAAAAAAATTATGGATAAAGGCCAGCTGGTACCCGATGAAGTGGTTATTGGTATGATCAGCTCTGCCCTTGATGCACACCCCAATGCCAAAGGTTTTTTATTCGACGGATTTCCACGTACTCCGGCACAGGCAGAGGCGCTGGATAAATTGCTGGAACTTAAAAAGACTTCTATTACTGCTATGCTTGCCTTAAATGTAAGCGAAGAAGAATTGGTAAAGCGGTTAATGAAACGTGGCGAAACCAGTGGCCGGAGCGATGATACCAATGAAAATGTAATACGTGCCCGTATTACAGAGTACCGCAATAAAACAGCTGTGGTGGCAGATTATTACGATCAGTTTGATAAAGTGGTAGCGGTAAAAGGTGAAGGAACCATTAACGATATTTTTGGCGCACTAAGTAAAGAAATTGACGCCAGGTTGTAAATGAAATAAATTATTAATTGAAAGCATTCCGGTAAACGGGATGCTTTTTTTATTTTAACTTGTACCCTTAAATAAAAAATATGGATGCAGTAAAGCTTGATTTTATACAACATGAATTAATGAAAAAATTAAACAGGTTGTCATCAACAGCAATGGGTAAATGGGGAAAGATGAACGGCCAGCAAATGGTGGAACATTTAAGTTTAATATTCAGCGCTTCATCAGGTAAAATAAAAGCAACACTTGCCACTCCTGAAGAATATTTACCTAAAGCCAAAGAGTTTTTATGGAGTGATAAGGAATTCAGGGAAAATACAAAGGCGCCCTCAGACCTGGTGCCCGAAGAGCCGATGCCGCTTAAACATGCTACTATGCCATTAGCCTTACAGGAATTACAGGATGAGCTGGATTATTTTTTTAAATATTTTGACGAAAACCCCGGCATTAAAACCATGCACCCGGCTTTTGGCGAATTGAATTTTGAAGACTGGATACAGGGACATTATAAACATGTGGTGCATCATTGTAAGCAGTTTGGGTTGATTTAATTTTTAAACATAATTGATACGATATAAAATATTTATTTTTGTAAACATTTTAAGTACTCTTAAATAAATAAATGTCAACACTTTACATATTGTTTGTATCATTTGTGATACAAACAATATGCCTACTTATAAATTAATTTTACACTTATTTTAAATATGAAAGATTTAACTATCTCACCAGTTGACAGGCAAAACATCTTAAACAATAAATATGCTGTTGAAAAGATGCAAGAATATTTAGGCTTAATAGGAATGCTTTTTAATAACGAGTATAAATTTACAATTCAACAAGCAACAGAATTTTATGCAATTGAAAGAATAACTGTTAATCGCTACTTGAATCAATTTGAGGAAGAATTAAAACATAATGGCTATGAAGTTTTAAAGGGTAAAAGTTTAAAGGAGTTTAAGGAACAATTTGGGTATTTGCTTGAAGAAGGAAATAAAGCACCGCAATTGGCAGTACTAAATTTTAGAGCATTTATTAATCTTGGAATGTTGCTTGCAGAAAGCGAAAAAGCTAAAGCGTTGAGAAGTGCTGTTTTAGATATTGTTATCGATACTCTGAATCAAAAATTTGGAGGATCTTTAAAGTATATCAATCAAAGGGATGATGATTTTTTTCATGCAATAATCAAGGAACCTTCTTACAGAAAAGAATTTACTTCTGCATTACATAATTACTTAGAAATGGGTAATTATAAATACGCTTATTATACGGATAAAATTTACACTTCAATATTTAAAGAAAATGCAAGCGAGTATAAAAAAATATTGCAATTAGAGGATAATGAAAACGTAAGAGATACAATGTATGCAGAAGTATTAAAACTGATTGCTTCTTTTGAAACGGGGTTAGCACATGAAATGGAGAAAAAATCGAAGGAGTTGAATCGAAAATTATTGCCAGCAGAATTAGACGAACTTATTAATAATTTTTCTTTACATCCTTTATACAAGCCTTTAGTTGAAGACGCTTGTATAAAAATGGCTTCAAGGGATTATGGGTTCAGGCAGGTTTTGCATGAAAATCTTAAACATTATTTAAGTAGCGTTCCTTTAAGCGATTTCGAACGATTTCTTGGCGATAAAAGTAAATCATTAGAAGAACGAATACAAGAAAATATAGACGTTTTTGAAAGATTAAAAGACAGGTAATTATGTTTATTTATTTTGATATAAAACATGCAATTAATGTGCATGATGATATTATTGAAAAGTCAGGTGGTTCTACAGGAATATTAAATATTGGGCTAATTGAGAGTGTATTAGAACATATTCAAAACGATTTATATTATCCAGATGTTGAGAGCAAACTCACACATTTATTTTATGCAATCAATAAAAGTCATGCATTTAATGATGGTAATAAACGTTCGTCTATTGCTTTATCTGCTTATTTTCTGGAAATTAATGGCTGGAGCTTTATAGTTTCAAAGTTTATAATAGAAATGGAAAACATAACAGTTCATGTTGCAGATAACAGGATAGACAAAGACTTACTTTTTGAAATTATAGCATCATTACTTTACGAAGAAGATTACTCAGAAGAATTAAAGCTTAAAATAATAGCATCGCTTTCGTAATAATTTTATGCTTATGCACAAATTAGAAAACTATATTACCGGAAACTGGATAACAGGTGATGGCGACGGACAACAATTATACAATGCCGTAACCGGCGAAAGCATTTGTGCAGCATCTACCAAAGGATTATATTTTAAATCAATTACCGATTATGCAAGAACCGTGGGTAATCCGGCTTTGCGTAAAATGACCTTTCACCAGCGGGGAAACATGCTTAAGGCATTGGCACTTCATTTAAGAAATCATCTTGATAAATTTTATACAATCTCCTACCAGACAGGTGCTACAAAAGCAGATAGCTGGATAGATATTGAAGGCGGTATCGGTAACCTGTTTGCCAATGCATCATTAAGAAGAAAATTTCCGGATGATGTGATTTGCATAGATGGCGAAAGCCACAACTTTGGCAAGAACAATACCTTTATGGGTACACATATTCTATCACCCAAAGAGGGTGTGGCCATACATATCAATGCATTCAATTTTCCGGTGTGGGGCATGCTTGAAAAAATTGCGGTGAATTTATTGGCCGGTATGCCGGCTATTGTAAAACCGGCTACAGTTACTTCTTATTTAACAGAAGCGGTGGTAAAAGAAATCATCGCATCAAAAATTTTACCCGAAGGAAGTTTACAATTGATTTGCGGCAGCGCCGGCGATTTACTGAATCATGTTACCAGCCAGGATGTGGTAACGTTTACCGGTTCAGCATCAACCGGTTTAATGCTGAAGCAAAACAAATTCATTTTAGAAAATAATGTGCCTTTTAATATGGAGGCCGATAGTTTGAATTGTATTGTGTTGGGAGAAGAGGTTACACCAGGTTCGGCAGAGTGGGACATATTTGTAAAAGAAGTAAGAAAAGAAATGACTATGAAAGCAGGGCAACGCTGCACCGGCATCCGCCGCATATTTGTGCCCGAAAATAAAATGGAAGATATGTGGAAAGCAATAGGCACAGCTTTATCGCAAACAGTTATTGGTAACCCGTTAAATGAAAAAGTGCGTATGGGTTCTCTTGCCGGAGAAACACAGCGTAAAGAAGTAAAAGAGCAGGTACAAAAACTTTTAGCATCATCACAAATTGTGTATGGAAGTTTGGATAGTGTTGAAGTTGTTGATGCTGATGCAACCAAAGGTGCATTCCTATCGCCGGTTTTATTAATGAATGAAAAACCTTTTGAAGCAACTGCTGCACATGAAGTGGAAGCCTTTGGCCCGGTAAGCACTATTATGCCTTATCAAAATTTAGACGAAGCCATTGCATTAAGCAAACTGGGCAAGGGTAGTTTGGTGAGCACCATTGTTACCGCCGATTATAAACAGGCAAGGCGATATGTAATTGGTGCAGCCACACATCATGGCCGCATATTAATATTGAATGAAGAATGTGCCAAAGAAAATACAGGCCATGGTTCGCCATTGCCATTGCTGGTGCATGGCGGCCCCGGCCGGGCCGGCGGTGGCGAAGAAATGGGTGGTATCCGTGGTGTAAAACATTACCTGCAACGTACTGCTATACAAGGCAGTCCCACAACAATAACCGAAGTAACCAATGTTTATCAACCCCATGCCAAAGGCAAGGTTGGCGGCAAACATCCGTTTAAAAAATATTTTGAAGAGCTGCAGATTGGCGAACAGATCGTAACAGAAAAAAGAATAATTACCAGCGAAGACATTGATAAGTTTGCCGATTTAAGTGGGGATCATTTTTATGCCCATATTAAAACCACAGATTTTACTGGTACCATGTTTGAGCGGCAGGTGGCGCATGGTTATTTTATTATGAGCATTGCTGCCGGGTTGTTTGTAGATAGTTATGAGAAAAATCCGGTGCTGTTGAATTACGGCATTGATGAACTGCGGTTTACAAAACCGGTTTACCCTGGTGCCGAAGTGTACATCCGCTTTACCTGCAAAGAAAAATTACCCAACGATAAAAGGATAATTGAAAAGCCTGAAGATTTTAAACGGGGCGATGATATTGATAAAGGAATTGTAAAATGGCTGGTGGAATTTTTTGATGAAACGGATGAAGTGACCGGTGTGGCTACGATTTTGACGATGGTGGCGAGGAAAACACTATTGAATGATAGCGACAATTAAATAAATAGTTAAGTAAAGATGAGTATTCCTAAAAATCATCACCATGTTTCACAGTGTCATATTCGTTATTTCAGAAATAATGAAACTGGTAAATACTATTTATATAACAAAGAGTCGGATTTCTTTGAAAAGCCAAAGTCATCTGAAGAATCAATTTTTAGTGAAGATTACGCCAATACTAGATTTAAAGATGGCGAATTAGATCACAAAGGGCTTGAAGATGAACTGAATATTAATTTCGAAACTAATTTCGTTAAACATGCTGATAAGATTATTGAGGCGATATCAAATTCCACTTACGAGATAGATTCCTTAAAGGCATCACTACAATATCTTCTCCGGTACGCAGTAATCTCTGATATGCGAAACCCATCTTTTAAAAAAGGAGCAGACGATAGTGTAAACGATTTAATGTCAAAGGCACTTAATCATATTTTATACCTTGACACAGGTGAGAAGTCTGATTTTAAAATAAGCGATTTCGAAAAACCAAAAACAAAGTATTCAAACTTGCTGGATTACAATGATATTGCTGAAGAAAGACTTCAGTCAATGGGTAACTTAAGTATTGATGTTGTAGTAGCCGGAGATACTGATGAATTTATTTTACCTGATAATGGCGCTTACTTAAAGAGGGCAAGAATCAATAATTATATTAATAAGGATATTAAAGAAATAGCAGTTATTGGGTTGCCCTTGACATATAAAATATTTATTCTTGCTAGGTCAGTAAAATTGAAAGGGGTAAGGGAAGGGATTTTTGTGGTTAAAAATATTCCGTCATTGTTGGTAGAAGACGCCAATCGGGAGCTGTATATAAGCGGAATTAAGAAAGTATTGGCTCGCAATAAAAGTGTGCTTGAATTTATTGTTGAAAAATACAAAAGTAGCTAAGGCATTTATCGGTAGAATAAATTAGCTACAAATCAATTTTCTCTCATAAACAACCCCACATACTCTTCAAATAAAAACCACCGCTCTTTACCTCCAAAGCTTAAATCTTTAAGCACTTTCTTTTCTGCCAGATCATTTACCATACGGTTTGCTGCTCCATAATTTATTTTTAATTCCTTAACTACTGCATTTACTGTAACAAAGGGCTGGCTGTACAAAAAATTAACCAGTTCAATTGCTTTCTTTTGCCTGCTGCCAAACTGTGGCAGTATATCTTTTTCCATTTT
>JAYVJU010000019.1:0-7621 GCA_043769035.1 Ferruginibacter sp. | reverse complement strand
CTGAATCTTTTTTCAGATAAGGCAGGATTACCAGATTTAAAAAAGGCCATAGTTGTAAATTTTAGATATTAAAATTAATGGTTTTTAATTAAACGAATAAAACAGCAGTTTAGTTTTTTAAATGAGGATATTTACTCACTGTTTCAAAATTATATTCGTCTTTTTGCTTTAACCTGATGATAAACTGGTGTAACTGAGCTGAATCAGCCGCATCGGCATACACCTGGTCATGCGCCAGTAATACCAGGTGGTTGAGTGTTTTTGTTTTATTGTATGCAAACATACTGTCAACCTGCAGTAACATTTCATCACAGGTGTTTTTTAATTTCAAGGTATCATTATAATGCCACTCCAGGTCCCAGCCAACTTCGGTAAACCCGTTTTTGTACAAACTATCTGCGGTGGCTTTACTGCTATTAATATCGGTACTCGTAACAGTTGCAGTACGCCAGATATTTCTTCCCGGTGTACGAATAATATTGCTAGTTAAATGCAGGCTGTCAGCACAGCGTATAAAATCTTTTAAAGCACTGTCCGGAACGGTATAAAATTTTGCAAACTTATTTTTAAATGCATGCGTATAACTGTGGTTGGCAATTTCAAAATATTTACTGGCAACCAGGCTGTCGAAAGTAGCGGTTTGCTCATTGCTGCCATATACATGTTGCCCAACAATAAACAGGGTAACAGGCACCTGTTCTGCTTCAACAATGTGCATCATTTTTTTTGTGCCTTTATTGGGGCCATCATCAAAAGTGAGGTAAATCGTTTTCTTTTTCTTTTTAGGTAAAGCTGTTGTTTCAGGTTTGCTAACAACTGTTGAATCGGGTAAAGTAAACTGGATGTTGGCTACGGTAGCTGTTGCCTGCCTGTCCGGTAGGCAGGTTTCTGTTTTGTAATAATTGCAGGCGGTAAAAACAACAGTAATAAAAGTGGTTTTTAAAATTTGTGAAGCGGCTTGCCCGGCTTCTCGGTCAGGATCCATAAATTGGGTTGGTTATAAATTTGATTGGTGTAGTGAAGATATTAGTGCGATGATGCTGTTTCCAAATCTGGCCTGTTAAATATTCATTAATGCTGTATTTCAGGCTTAAATCACCATTCCTTATCTTTGCGGCATGGAACAGTTGGTGCAACAAATAGAAGCGTATAAAAATGAAATAGCAACATTTAATGAGGGTGATGCAGAGGTTTTTCGCATTAAATACCTGGGTACAAAGGGCCTGGTAAAATCCATAATGGGGGAAATGAAAAATGTAGCTGTAGAAAATAAAAAAGAAGCAGGCCAATTGCTGAACGAATTCAAAATGTTTACCGAAGCAAAATATGAGGAACTGAAATCTAAATCGGTAAACGGTCAATCAACAACGGCTGATGATATTGATTTAACCTTACCCGGCGATGCTTTGCCTCTTGGCAGCCGCCATCCTATAAGTTTGGTTCGTAATAAAATCGTTTCTATTTTTCAACGCCTTGGTTTTGCTGTGGCCGAGGGTCCGGAAATTGAAGATGATTTTCATAATTTTTCTGCATTGAATTTACCAGAAAATCATCCTGCCCGGGACATGCAGGACACATTTTACATTGCACAAAATCCCGATTGGCTTTTACGTACACATACTTCAAGTGTACAGGTACGTGAAATGGAAAAAGGAAAATTACCAATAAGAATTATTTGCCCTGGCAGGGTTTACCGGAATGAAACTATCAGTGCAAGAGCGCATTGCTTTTTTCACCAGGTAGAAGGTTTATACATTGCAGAAAATGTTTCTTTTGCTGATCTTAAACAAACACTCTACTTTTTTGTGCAGGAAATGTTTGGTAAGGATGTTAAGGTACGTTTTCGTCCAAGCTATTTCCCTTTTACCGAACCCAGTGCCGAAATGGATATCAGTTGTTTAATATGTGGCGGCACAGGTTGTAATGTTTGTAAACATACCGGCTGGGTTGAAATTTTAGGTTGTGGCATGGTGCATCCAAATGTATTGGACAACTGTGGCATTGACAGTAATAAATACACCGGCTTTGCATTTGGTATGGGTATAGAAAGAATTACCATGCTTAAATACCAGATAAAAGACCTGCGTTTGTTTAGCGAAAATGATGTGAGATTTTTAAAACAGTTTACCAGCGCTGTATAATTTTTTTGCCGGACTTTTCTCTAAGTATATAAAAGCCATACTATAAAATTTAAATGCTTCATGTGTTTACATGAAGCATTTTTTATGTTGATACTTTTCACGGCTGCAACCAAATTTCTTTTTATCCGTCTTCAATAACTAAATCGTAATACAAAATTACTTTGGCATAATAATTGAAAAACTATAGCTGTTATGAAGAAAGCCAACATTATATTTAACCTGTTTATTAGTATTTATCTTCTTGCGTCATGCGCTACATCTAAAGAAGCCCGGACATATAAAAAAACAATTGATGGTAACTGGCAGCTGCAGACTGTGGTTACAGAAGGTATAGCAGGTAAAGTAAAAGTGCAGCTATTTAATGAAGCAGAATTTAACTGTTTTGTCGGCAGCAGCTGGAGTTTTAATCAAAATAACAGTTTAGGTGCATATACTATTTCTAAAAATGCAAATGAATGTGCTGCTGTTAAAAGAAATATCCGCTGGACGATTTATGAAGCTACCGGCGAACCTAAATTGTTACAGTTTAAAAGGCTGGATGATAATTTAAAAACAATTGATGATGGTGATGGATTTAGATTTACGATTGTACAAATGGATAAAAACACAATGCAGTTAAAATCTAATATCACATTCGAAAATAAACCTGCCGCACTGGTTTATAATTTTATAAGAAACTAATAAAAATAATTTATGAGAAATATCTTTACAAAGATGATTTTTTCATCAGTAGCTGTAATGCTGTTGATGAATGGCTGCAAAACAACAAAAAAAACCAGTAATCAAACCAAAGGTGTGGCAATAGGTGCAGCAGGCGGTGCAGTAATTGGCGGCATAATTGGTAATAATGTAGGCAATAAAAAAAATACAGCACTTGGTGCAATATTGGGAGCCGTGGTTGGCGGTGCAGCAGGCGGTATTATTGGTAATAAAATGGACAGGCAGGCCGAGAAAATAAAAAACGAAATACCCGGCGCTAAAGTAGAAAGGGTTGGCGAAGGTATAGATGTAACTTTTGATGAAAATAACCCTGATGGTACCAAGGCCGGTGTTTATTTTGAAACCAATAAATATAATATCAGCGCTAATTCAAAACTGGCATTGGATAAACTGCAAAAAATATTTGCAGAATATCCTGAAACAAATATTCTTATTGAAGGGCATACTGATAATGTAGGAACAGATACTTATAATATGGGATTGAGTGAACGCCGGGCTAATGCAGTTGGCAATTATTTAAAATCAGCAGGGGTTGCTTCATCAAGGCTTATTACTAAGTGGTATGGCGAAAGCCAGCCGAAAGTAGAGAATACCAATGATGCCAACCGGGCATTAAACAGGCGGGTGCAGTTTGTAATTACCGCCAATGAAAAAATGAAAGAAGAGGCTAAACAGGAAGCCCAGAAAAATTAAAATCCTTTGAGCAAAAGGTAATGTTGTGCAGTTATACAAAAAGAATTTCTTTCGGGAAAGGAAAAAATTGTATAATCGCATGACATTTTTATTTTATGGAGATCAATACCATTTGCGTTATAGGTGCCGGTACTATGGGAAGCGGCATTGCACAGGTTGCTGCACAAAGTGGTTGCTATACGCTGTTGTTCGATATTAATACTGCCATGCTTGAAAAAGCAAAAACCGGCATTCAAAAAAACCTGCAACACCTGGTTGATAAAGAAAAAATAACTGCAGGCGAAAAAGAAGATATTTTTAGAAATATAAAATTTGTTACCGATACCAACGATTGTTTAGCTGATGTATTTATTGAAGCGATTGTAGAAAAAGTTGAAGCTAAATCAGCCATCTTTAATCAATTGGCAGAAATAAACCACAGCGAAGTAATTTTTGCCACCAACACCTCTTCACTTTCTGTAAGCGATATACAGGCACAGGTAATACATCCCGAAAGAGTAGTAGGTATGCATTTTTTTAACCCGGCACCGGTAATGAAACTTGTAGAAGTGGTAAAGGGCAATCAAACAACAGATGCGGTTACTGCAACAATTATGCAGTTGTGTAAACAAATGAATAAAGTACCTGTACTTTGTAAAGATGCGCCGGGCTTTATTGTAAACCGTGTGGCAAGGCATTATTATTTAGAAGCCATGAAATTAGTGGAACAGGGTATTGCAACTATTGAAACTGTGGATGAGGTTATGGAAGCATCGGGTTTTAAAATGGGGCCGTTTAAACTGATGGATCTGATTGGTATGGATGTAAACCTTGCCGTATCGCAAAGTATGTACAAAGCTTTTGGTGATGCAGAACGTTTTAAGCCATCTCCATTACAAATTGAAAAAGTAGCAAAAGGCGAACTGGGAAAAAAGACAAACAAAGGATTTTATGAGTATTGATAATTCTACTTACACCCCTTTAGGGGATGGGGGCATTTTAGTTACAGGTGGCGCTGGCTTATTGGGTAAAGAATTAATTGCACAATTGCTTGCCCAGGGAAAAAAAGTAAGGGCTATTTATAATAAAACGCCATTAGCTCATTTCCATTTGGGTAACCTGGAGCAAAAGCAATGCGATATTTTAGATGTAGTGGGTTTGGAGGAAGCGATGGATGGTGTGGAGCAGGTATATCATTGTGCGGCCATTGTTACCTTCAACCCTAAAAGAAAACGGGAGATGTTTAAAATAAATATTGAAGGAACAGCAAATGTTGTAAACGCAGCATTAGAAGCAGGAGTAAAAAAAATGGTTCATGTAAGTTCGGTAGCAGCATTGGGGCGAATACGGGAAAATGAACCGGTTAATGAAAGTATGAACTGGACCGAAGAAACCAGTAACAGCAATTATGGCCAAAGCAAATACATGGCCGAAATGGAAGTTTGGCGTGGTATTGGCGAAGGATTAGATGCTGTAATTGTAAATCCTGTAATTATTTTAGGAGCAGGTGACTGGAATTCGGGCAGCTCTAAAATATTTCAATCGGTGTACAATGAATTTCCCTGGTATTCAGATGGTGTAACCGGGTTTGTTGATGTGAAAGATGTTGCAGCTGTAATGACCAGGTTAATGGACAGCAGCATTACTGCACAAAGATTTATTGTTAGTGCCGAAAACAGAACTTATAAAGATGTACTTACTTTAATAGCTAAAGCTTTTGGAAAAAAACCACCGTACAAAAAGGTAACACCATCAATTGCAAAAATTGTGTGGCGGTTGGAAGCAGTAAAAAGCTGGTTTACCAAAAAGGATCCGTTAGTTACTAAGGAAACTTCAAAAACAGCATTGGCCAAAGTAAATTTTGATAACAGCAAGTTGAAAAAATATTTACAGGATTTTAAGTACCGGCCTATTGAAGAAACTATCGCACAAACCTGTGCAGCATTGCAACAAAATATTAACAGGCAATAGCTTATTTTTATCATCAAGAAAGGCTGGTTTTTAAATGGCCTGTGCAACCTCTCACAAAAAATATTACATGAAAAAGTTCATCCTGTTTTTTACAGCAATTGTTTTATCTCTTTGCGGCTTTGCCCAGGTAGAATATTATAATATTTCCGGCAGAGTAGTAGATGCGGCAACTAATACTCCGCTACAGGGAGCGTCGGTATTTGCACAGAGTACTACGCAGGGTGCCGCTACCGATGCAGAAGGAAATTTTAAAATTGCTTTGCCAAATGGAGGTTATGACCTGGTTATAACATTCACCGGCTATCAAACAGAAACAAGGCGAATAACTACAGCAGATGCAGAAGATAAAAACATTGTGATAGCGCTAAAGGTAAAAGAAAAAGCCATGGAGGATGTGGTGATAACATCCAGCAGCGAAGTAAAAGATGGTTGGGAGAAATACGGTATTTTTTTTATGCAGAATTTTATTGGTGAAGGGGATAACAGTAAATCATGTATCATAAAGAACCCGGGAATTTTAAAATTCTATTTCTCTAAAAGAAGAAACCGCCTTAAGGTTTTGGCAGCAGCACCCATTGAAATTGCAAACGAAGCATTAGGCTATAATATAAAATATACCATTGATTCTTTTACTTATGAATACAATACAGGAGTTACCCTTTATACAGGCTATCCTTTGTTTGAAGAAATGCAGTCGGCAGATACGGCTAAACAAAATTTATGGGCTGCTAATCGGGCAAAAGCTTATAAAGGGTCAATGCTTCATTTTATGCGTAGCCTTTATAATAAACAACTAAAAGAAGAAGGGTTTGAAATTCAGTTTTTAGTAAAATCAGAAGATAAGGAAGAGGCCGTACCCCTGCTTAATTTTTATGGTGCCATGAATTACAACAAAGATGACAGTACAAAAACAGTTGAAGTAAAACCCAATCAGAATAATGTGGTATTAATTTATAACAAAGAAAAGCCGGAGCAGGCTTATATAAACACTTACCCAGATCAGCAATTAAAATTTCAACTTTCTGTTTTGTTTTTTACTCCAGGCGAATCAGTTATTATAGAAGAGAACGGGTATTATTTTGAACAGGCAGACATTATAAAAAATGAATACCTTACCTGGAAAAGAATGGCAGATATGTTGCCTTATGATTTTAAAATGAAATAATATTTATTTCCCCATTACCTTTTCCCAAAGTTCCGGTATACGTTTTATCCAAACCAGTTCCTTCATTTTTTCTTTGGCATCTTCAATGGGGCTGCCAAAATAAACTTTATTGCCTGCTGTATCTTTTCCTACACCACTTTGTGCGTATATTACCGCATTTGTACCAATGGTCAAAGTTTTATTTACACCAACCTGTCCCCAAAGTGTTACCCCGTCTTCTAATGTTACCACTCCGGCAATACCAACCTGTGCAGCTATCAGGCAATTTTTCCCGGTTACGGTATCATGCCCTATATGAATCATGTTGTCCATCTTTGTTCCTTTACCAATAATTGTATCATGGCTTACGCCTCTGTCAATTGTACAGCCTGCACCAATCTCCACATCATCTTCAATAATTACTCTTCCGCAACTGGGCATTTTTTTATACCATACTTCCCTGTTCTTTTTGGTATTGTAATAAAATGCATCACTCCCAATTACAGTTCCGCTTTGTATAATTACATTGTCGCCAAGTATACAATGATTCATAATAGTAACATTAGGATGAATGATACAATTTTTACCAATGCTTACATGGTTACCAATAAAAGTATTGGGATAAATAAAACTGCCTTCACCAACTACTGCAGAGTTGCTGATTGATTTTGTTGCCGGTTCAAACGGACGAAAATGATTTACAATTTTGCAATACGCTTCAAAAGGATTGTCAACAACTAACAAAGCTTTGCCTTCCGGTATAGCTGCTTCTTTATTAATGATGATAAAACTTGCTGCACTATTAATACACTTGTCGTAATATTTTGGATGATCAACAAAAACAAGGTCGTCCTTTTCTACTTTGTGTATTTCGTTAATGCCTGTTGCATTGCCAGCACTGTTACCCAATAATTTTGCGTTGATAAATTCAGCAATCCATGTTACAGAAACCGGGGAGGGAAATTGCATAGTT
>JAYVJU010000018.1:0-4410 GCA_043769035.1 Ferruginibacter sp. | reverse complement strand
ATTGCAATTGCCGCTAAGAATAATGCTGGTAGGCGGCAAATTCGGGCCACCCGTTTTTGTTATTGCCGCAATGATTAAAAAAGAAGAAACCATTAAGAGGATTGAAAATGCTTTAAAAGCGTTATAAAAAAACGGGGCAGTTTTAAAAGCCGCCCCGTTACTATTTTACTCTTCCGGTGCAGCATACCATTTCCGATATAATTTTCTAAACAAAGGTTCCAACAAAATCAATAAGATAAGGCTCCCTGCTATTTCGGCTATTAAGAAATATAAAGCAGTATTATCCGGTGCTGTTGTTATTTGATTATTATATCCCGGCTCATAATAGCGACGGTATTTCATAGCTTCGTTTAATGCCACAAAAACCAAGGGAACAAATGGCGTCATAAATAAAAACAAATTCAATGCAATACCCTGCACTGCCCGGCGTATTGTAGCCCCATATATAGAAAGTGCAATGCCTGCAAATAATACATAGTACACAATCATAAAAGAAAGAACAGCGGTTTCTTCCCCATTGCTCATTACCATCATTAACGCTGTAAAAATTACTAAAACAACAGCAGTTAAAACACCAAGAAAAAATGTTTTTACAGTAGAATGGCGAAAAATAAATACCAGTAATGTTAACCCCAAGGTGATATAATAAAACACCCGAAGATAAATATCCCAATCTTCTAACCAGGCATATTTCTTTTGTACAATATTATCAATGCCGTAATTAATACTATATAAGGAATATTTCTTTTTAATTTTTACCTCGTAAGAATCATTTTCATTATAGGTGACATCATAATCGCTGTAAGTGTACCGCCTGCTGGAAGCATATTTTATTTTAAATGCCTCCATACGTTTCAATAACGCTGCCCTATCAGGCTTTTGGTAATTCCTTATAATGGTACGGTACATATCTGCTGAAGACAATATTTTTTTCGATGAATGAATATCTCCACTGTAAGAACCTACAAAAACATAGTCAGGGCATTTGTAAAAAACATAAAGAGAGTCGGTAATTTTTACTACGCTGTCTGTTTCATTAAACTTTCTCCGCAGCTCTGCTGTATCAACGTATTGAAACGATGAACGGTCAACATAAACTATTTCTGAAATGACTGTGTCCACCATATCCTGCATTTCGGCTGGCGGTGCTGGCAACGGCCTGTTTACAAGCCTGCAGGTATCATCATCCCATTGCAATGGCAACATGCCATATTCAAGTTTACATACATTGGCATTTATCTCGTTAATATCATTTACAATTTCATCGTTACCGTATTGCTGGTTAGCCCTGAATGTTTCTACAGCCGAAGGGATAAAGCAAACCGCAACCATAGCACCAATACTTATAAAATACAGTATAAAGCTCTTTAGCCCGTCCCACATAAACCAGTTACCATAACGTTTAAAAACATTAAAGCGCAACAAAAAAATCAGCCAGAAAACAAAACCAATAAAAGCAATAAGGCCAATAAAAGTGTTCCATCCGCCAAGGTTGCTGTATTGCTTGGCATCAAAAAAAACTAAAAAACAAAATCCCGTTAATACCAAAGCAAACAACACAGCAAAGTACACTACCAAATGTGTTCTTGCAGCCCATGTAGTTGGCTTATTACGTAATAACCTGTCATCAAGCTTTTGTATAAAAGATGGTACTAATGGCCTTTTATTATTCATTTGAAATGATGTTGCTGCGTTTAAAAAAATCGTTTGGTGCTGTAAGTAATATCCCTGAAATAAGTAATGGCTATACCGGCAGCAATCATCTTACCAATTATTTCCTGTGCAGATAATGCTGATGAAATTATGGTATAAAAACCACCGTTAAACTGCAGTTCAATATTTCCCCCACCAAATAAATTTATGATGCTGTCCCTGTCGGCAGTTGTTTCAAACTCAACTGCATTGCTCGTAATTTTTTTGTCTTTATCGTTACTGCTGTATAAACAATTACCCTGCTTAATAAATATTACAGTGTCTGCAACTTTTTCCACTTCATGCAATTGCTGGGAGCTGAGTATAATGCCCATGGGATTATGTGTTCCCTTGGCCATAAAAATCAAATCGGTTAAAATGGTTTGCTGTGCATTAATATCCAGGTTAGCCAAGGGCTCATCTAAAATTAACAGCCTTGGCTTTTGTAATAATATCCTTGCAATTTCAAAGCGGGTGCGGTAGCCGCTGCTTATCTGGTTCCAGGTAAGATGTGCATAGCTGCTGAGGTTTAAACGCTCCAGCATGAAATTTACCATCAAATCATTTTTTGCACCATACACGCCTGCAATAGAAGCACCAAAATGTAAATTATCTTTCAGCCTGCCATACCATTTGGGAATGCGCTGCGGAATAAATGCAATGTGATTTTTTATGGCGTAATGATCGGGGTTCTGCAATAAATGGTATTTTATTTCGCCATTATTTAACGCCAATTGCCCGGCAAGGCAACGCAGTAAAGTTGTTTTACCATTACCATTTTCTCCAACTACACCCAGCACATTACCTGTATTAATATCAAGCGAAATTGGCTTTAAACTAAAATTTCCACCGCTGTATGTTTTAGAAATTTTGTCAGCATTTATCAATGGATATTTTTGATAGCTGCTGCCTGTATGTAATGCTGCTGCCTGGCCTAAGATATTTTCTGCAGTAGCAATAAAATCCTCAGGCAGGTTTTTTGTGTCTTTCGAATTTTCATATTCATGATATTGGCTGCTCCAGCGGATAGCATTTTCAATAAGAGGATCACTCCCGGTATCCAGGCAAAAGTCCAGCGTTCGTCTTACTGCAACAGAATAATCGCCATGCTTTAAATAAGATGAAATTTCGGCAGCTGCTGGTGCGTTCATAAAATAAAAATGAAGGGTAAATTAGTAGTACACAAAATAGGAAACTATTGCAGATATTTACCGATTAGATTTACTTTTACAAAATTTTAATAATTGCTGTTATGAAAAAAGACAGGCCCGTAAGGGTTTTAGTAGCCAAAGTAGGCCTTGATGGCCACGACCGTGGCGCAAAAGTTATTGCAACAGCATTACGTGATGCAGGTATGGAAGTAATTTATACCGGCCTGCGCCAAACACCGGAGATGGTGGTGAATGCAGCTTTACAGGAAGATGTGGACGCCATCGGCATCAGCATTTTAAGTGGTGCACACAATACCGTTTTTCCAAAAGTAATTGCACTGATGAAGGAAAAAGAAATGAATGATGTGTTGCTTACCGGCGGTGGCATTATTCCCGAAGACGATATGAAAACACTAAATGAAATGGGCGTTGGAAAATTATTTGCACCCGGTACTAATACACATGAAATTGCAGATTATATAAAAGCATGGGTTAAAAAGAACAGGAATTTTTAAATATCCGGCAACATCAACCTTTTTCTTTTTGAATAGATACGTATTCCCATTACCAGTACAACACAGATGGTTAAATTGAGGTTAGTTGGTATGGCCGTATGTTTTAATGCCACATAAATAAAACCTCCGATAGCACAGGCAGTAGCATATAATTCTCCTCTTTTAAATAAGTTAGGTACCGCATTACAAAAAATATCAGCTATTAATCCTCCAAATGTAGCAGTTATTACACCCATAATTACGGCATACAGTTCATTCAAACCGCTACGCATGGCCACTTCTATTCCTGCTGCTGTAAATAAACCCAGCCCGGCAGCATCGGTATAAAAAATTGTTCTTTTAAAGCGGTTCACATTTTCTTTTAAAAAGAAAGTAAATACTGCTCCTGCAAAAACCAATACAAATGCTGTGTTATCATTGATCCAGTTTACAGGCCTTATGCCAATAAGCAGATCCCGTAATGTACCACCGCCATAAGCAGAAACAAATGCCACTACTACTCCACCGAAGATATCCATCTTAAAAGTACGGGCCTTAAATGCACCCGTAAGTGCAAAAACAAATATTCCTGTATAAGCTATAAAATCCAGTACAGTCATACTATAAAGATAACCATATAGAATTTATTACCTTCGGTGCTTCTAAAACGGGTGCATTTAAAATTGTCGCAAGGTTGCCAACCTTTAATAAGTTCATTTTATTATTAAAAATACTTCCCAAGGTTGGCAACCTTAAATCAAGGGCGACAATTTTAAATGCACCCTCTAAAACTATTAACGATATGAGTTATTCAACTTTGCTGACCCATTTAGATAACGGCATTTTTACTATTACCATTAACCGGCCCGATAAATTAAATGCATTGAATGCGCAGGTTTTTACCGACCTGGATCAAGCAATTGACGAAGTTTATAACAATAAAGAAATTAAATCAGTGATTATTACCGGTGCCAGGGCCAAAAGCATTTGTTGCCGGTGCCGACATTACAGAATTTGGAGGATTGAATAAAGAAGAAGCAATGGAGCTGGCCCGCCGTGGCCAACTGGTATTT
>JAYVJU010000017.1:0-11765 GCA_043769035.1 Ferruginibacter sp. | reverse complement strand
CATAAACAAAGATGGCCGCTTGCTGCATTAACAAATGAAGCCTTTAATTATGCCGTAACACAGGGGCGTAATGGCAAGGGATGTATTATTTTATTTGCTGCCGGCAATGGAAATGAAAGTGCCGATCTTGATAAATATATCAGCCATCCAAATGTAATTGCAGTAGCTGCCTGTAACGACAGGGGTAAGAAAAGCATTTACAGTGACTATGGAAAATGCATCTGGGTTTGTTTTCCCAGCAATGATTATGAGGAAACAAATTTGCGGCAACCGGCACCTTTAACAAAGGGCATCTGGACAACTGACAGAATTGGTTATGCAGGTTACAAAAGAAAAAAAATGGCTGATTATAATGAAAGCTTTGGCGGCACATCAAGTGCATGCCCCGGGGTAGCCGGTGTTTGCGCCTTAATATTAGCGGCCAATAATAATTTATCTCATACTGATGTTAAAAATATTTTACGCTTATCTGCCGAAAAGATTGATACCGCTAAAGGGAATTATGATGATAATGGCCATAGTTTATTATATGGCTATGGAAGGGTGAATGCTGCCAAAGCTGTTGAGCTGGCCAGGTCATTTAAATAAATAATTATTCTGTTAATACTGTCATTTAATAAACTTCTTTTCAATACAGGGCAGGCTTTTTTTGTTATCTTCCCTATTGAAAAATATATTGCATGAATACAAGCATCCCCTCAGGTCCAAAACATCCCAAAGCTCTTCCCTTTTTATTCTTTTCAGAAATGTGGGAACGTTTTGGTTACTACCTGATGATAGGTATTTTTTTACTGTACCTTAAAAATGTAGAGCATGGCTTTGCCATGACCAATAAAGATGCTGCGGATCTTTACGGAACCTTTATTGCGTTGGTATTTCTAACTCCCTTTATTGGCGGACTTTTGGCAGATAGGTATTTTGGTTACAGAAAATCTATTATTGCCGGAGGTTTAATGATGGGAGCAGGTTACTGCCTGATGTCAGTTCACAGTTTACCCATGTTATATATATCCATGGCCCTGGTAATTTTTGGAAATGGTTTTTTTAAACCAAATATCTCTACCCTGCTGGGTAATTTATATTCTACTCCCCAGTTTGAAAAAAGAAAAGATGAGGGCTATAATATCTTTTATATGGGTATCAATATTGGCGCATTTATCTGTAATTTTTTCAGTGCTGCTATTATCATTGTGTGGGGCTGGAAATATGCATTTGTAGCAGCAGGTATTGGCATGTTCCTGGGTGTGCTCATTTTTATGCTGGGTACTAAACATTATGTATCGGGAGATATACGGAAACCGATGAATAAAGAAGATATGCCTTTTTCAAAGATCGTCCTTACAATTTTTGTTCCCACAATTATTGCAGGTATCCTGGGTTGGATAATACCTGGAAATATTTTCGGTTCAGATAGTACCGATGCTTTCATCTTTGGCTGTATCCCTGTTATTTATTTTTATTCTTCTCTTTATTTTAAAGCAGCAGCTTCTGAGAAGAGACCTATTGGGGCATTATTGGCCATATTTGCTGCGGTTGTTTTATTTTGGGCCGTGTTCAAACAAAATGGCACTGCCCTTACCCTTTGGGCAGATAATTATACGAACAGGGAAGTTAGCGGCACCACTGCAAATGTTTTTAAAGCCTTGAAGCAAGGAGAAGACCTGAACTATAAAAAAGATTCTGTGAATTTATATGATGGCCTTTTCCGGATCCAGAAAAATGCAAATGGCGATGTAATTAAAGAATACAATTACCCCGTTTATTTTAAAAACGTAGCACCGCAAAACTTACCTTCCGACGGTGGCAAAGCTACTTTATGGGCTACCCCTATCAGTCAGTCAATAAATCCCGGGTGGGTAATTTTATTAACACCGCTTGTAGTAGCTTTCTTTGCTTTTTTAAGAGGAAAGAAAAAAGAACCCTCCACTGCAACTAAAATTGCTTTTGGTTTATTAATTTCTGCATTATCAGTATTGGTAATGGTGGCAGCTGTACATGTAAGCGGCAATGGTACCGAAAAAGCCAGCGTGTGGTGGCTATTGGGAACCTACGGAGTTATTACCATTGGCGAATTATTATTAAGCCCGATGGGGTTATCGCTGGTATCTAAACTCAGCCCGGTTCGTTTAACATCGTTAATGATGGGAGGTTGGTTCCTCGCTACTTCTATCGGCAATAAATTATCGGGCATACTGGCCACCATGTGGGACGGTTATGAAAACAAAGCCAGTTTTTTTTGGGTGAATTTTGTGCTGCTGCTGATTGCTACGTTTATCATTTTTGCAATGCTTAAATGGCTTAATAAAATCATGAAAGAAAAGGGTGTACAATAAAATTAAAAGCGTCGCCCCAAAAAGGCGACGCTCTGTTTTGTTTTCATACAAGGTAAGCTTACAAGTATAACTGTATTGCTTAAATAAAATTTAAATAATCAAACTTATTACCCAATATCATTTTATCATCTGCCTCCAGCCATTTACTTAAAACGGTGGCATATACATTTTTAAAATCAACTTTGTGTTTTAAATCTCCTTCATTCAAATCTGCCAGGTCGGGCATAGCATTTAAAACACCTTTTTGTTTTAAACCGCCACTGATAAAAAACATGTTGTTGGCTGTGCCATGATCGGTACCGCCGCTTGCATTTTGAGAAACCCTGCGGCCAAATTCACTAAAGGTCATCATCAGCACATCATCAAAACGATTGTTCTTTTTAAGATCGCCGGTAAAAGCTTTTACAGCATCATTCAGTTCGGTAAATAATCTTTTTTGCTGGCCTTCCTGGTTTACATGTGTATCAAAACTACCCAGGCTAACATAATATACTTTGGTATTGATATCAGAAAAGATAAGTGATGCAATGGTTTTTAAATCTTTTCCTAAGTTAGTATTGGGGTAACTTGCTGCAGAAGGATGTGCTTTACTTTGCTGGTAAATATAATCGGCACTGCTGATGGTTTCACTCATCGTTTTGTACAGGTAATCAATCGTTTCTTCTCCCTGCTGATGATTAGCACTTACATCTTTTAAAAATTTTCCGTTACTGGTGTTGTATAATTTTTTAGGATCTTTAAAAGCAAGTCCTTTGCTTTGTTCGCCTTTTAATGCAAGGCCCAATACATCATCCAGTTCCATAGCCTGCGTTGGTTTATCGCAGCCTTTGCATTGTGCATCAAGGTAGCGGCCAACCCATCCCGTATTTACATATTCGTTACTGGCACTGGCGCTATGCCATATATCCATACTTCTAAAATGTGAACGGTCGGGATTTGGATAACCCACACTATTCAATATGCTTAAACTACCATCGTCATATAATCCTTTAAAAGCTTCCAGCGCCGGGTTCAATCCAACCTCATCGGTTATTATTAAAGATTTATCTTTTGCAATGCCCAATTTTGGTCTTGCCTTATAATAAATATCATTCCGCACGGGTATCACTGTATTTAAACCATCGTTACCGCCACTAAACTGGATAACCACAACCACCTTGTTGCCCGGTGGCACCATCATTGGTTTTTCAAATGCCTTTAAAAATTTAGGCAGCATAAAAGATGCTGTTGCCAATGATCCAATCTGTAAAAATTCTTTTCTTTTTATCTGCATAAAAACAATTTTAACTTTAAAACTATAAAGAGCCGGTTTGATTAATTACTATTAAAATCATTGTACTCCGGTTCCCCCTTTAGGGGGTTAGGGGGGTTAGCACAATTGGTATTCCGGTGTGCTCATCAGGTTTACAATAGCGCTTTTAATAAAGTTTTCCCTGTTTTCGCTGTTCACATATTTTTCCAGTAATGTATCAGGTACATGGCCCTTTGTTTGAAGCAGGGTGTCAGTTATTTTTTGCAATAACTTTTCCCTTGGTATTTTGTCAAAAATTGCAGCAGCCAGACTCCAGTCAATTTTTGCAGTACCGCCTTTAGTTACATCTTTTAATTTTTTAGCTGCCATTTCCATCATCCCGCCCTGCACATCATCATCTGTTTTGGGCATAATATCCATTATATCATTAGCCGATAAAATCTGGGGAATCCGCAAGCGCAGCATCAGGCTGCTGCTATCTATCCATGTTTTACCTCCCGGCCATCCTGCAACATTGGGCGGATAAAACAATATTTGCCCCAGTGTTTTTTGAAATAATATTTGCGCCTGGTCATTCTCCATTTCCATGGGCAGCAACCTTCTTATACCTGCCAGTAATTCAACCGGCGATTTTATTTTTGTACCGATATTTTTTTCTTCATAAAACCAATCGGCAGTAAAAATATCTTCCAGCAGTTTTTTAAGATCATAATCATTCTGATAAAACCTGTTGCTCAACCACTCCACTTTTGCATCATCAGCTTTATCATTTACAAAGTACCTGTATATTTTTTTGGTGATATATTTTGCCGTTTGTTTTTGTTCCAGTAAAATGTTCAATACATCATCGCCATCAAAATTTCCGGTTTTACCCAACACTGTTTTTTTATCATCATCGTGTTGAAATTTCCTGAATTCAAATTCACCTTTAAGGTTAAAGCCCCAGCCGGTAAATGCCCTTGCGGCTTCTTTAATATCAGTTTCGGTATAATTGCCCCTGCCCATGGTAAACAATTCCATTACCTCACGGGCAAAATTTTCGTTGGGTTTTTTCTTCCTGTTTTGCTGGTTATTTAAAAAAGAAATCATAGAGGGGCTTTTACTTACCGCCCTCAACAGGTCTTTAAAATTACCTAATGCATTTTCTCTTATGATCTGTAACAATTCCTGCTGAAAATAACTGTTGATAACCCGGCAGGCAAAATGACCATGCCAGAACAAACTCATTTTTTCTCTTAACTGGGCTTCGTTGTTTATCATTTCTTCCAGCCAGCGGATGTTAAGGTTTTTAAGATCTTCACGGGATTGTTCCCGTATTTGCTTTTTCTGGTCGTTAGTTAATTCGGGCTTTTGCATTTGTGCCACATCTTGTATCCCTTTATACAAACCATCAACAAGGTTTTGTGCCACATTAATTTTTTCAGGTTTCTTTGCAGAAGTTTTCTGCAAAAGTCCCCATAATTCTTTTTGAGAAATTTTATCAAGGTCTGCTGCGTTTTCGGCCATAGGGCCAAAACCTGCACGCCACAATAAATGTTGATTTTTTAAACGGTTGGAAACTGCCATAGTAAAATATATGATATTGAAACAATAACGACGGTTCGACTGATTTAATTACAACAAGTTTAATCTTTTATTTGTTAATTTTAATATTGCCTTTTCTATCATTCAATTTTTAATGAATTGGTAAACGTATATGAATATTAAAGCCTTTAAATACCTGTCGCCGGTTATTGTGTATGTATTAGCCTGGTTAGCCTTTACACAAACCGGGTGGCTTACCTGGTGCCCTATGCTTTACGCATGGGTTTTGCTACCGCTTGCAGAATTATTTATTGATGCCGATGCCAAAAATATGAGTGCCGCAGAAGAGAACCTGGCAAAAAAAAATCGTATGTACGATTACATGCTTTATGTAATTGTGATTTTACAGTTTGCTATGCTGTATAAATTTTTAAGTGTAATACAGCAACCTCATTTGCAGTGGTGGGAAATTACCGGACGGGTTTGGTCGATGGGTTTATTGTGTGGCACTTTTGGTATTAATGTTGGCCATGAGCTGGGGCATCGTATAAATAAATTTGAACAGGTCTTGGCAAAAGCTTTACTGCTAACATCTTTATACATGCATTTTTTTATTGAGCATAATAAAGGTCATCACAAAAATGTGGCTACCCCACAAGACCCCAGCAGTGCAAGAGTAAATGAACCTATCTATACTTTTTATTTCAGAACAATTATTTTCTCTTATTTATCTGCCTGGAAAATTGCCAATGATGAAATGAGAAAAAAAGGCCTTTCAATTTTTAATATCAAAAATGAAATGGTGCAGGTGCACTTTATTCAATTATCGTTTGTAGCTGTAATACTTTTTGCATTCAGCTGGGCTGTTACACTTTATTTTTTATGTGCTGCCGCTATCGGTATCCTGCTTTTAGAAACTGTAAATTATATTGAACATTATGGCCTGCAGCGCAAACAGGTTACTGAAGGGAAATATGAAAGAGCCCTGCCGGAACACAGCTGGAACAGCAATCATATTTTAGGCCGGTTGATGTTGTTTGAATTAAGCCGCCACAGCGATCATCATTATCTTGCCAGCAGAAAATACCAGGTATTGCAACATCATGATGATGCGCCGCAATTACCTACCGGTTATCCCGGCAGTATGATACTGGCTTTAATTCCTCCAGCCTGGTTTTATATAATGAACAGAAAAATAAAACAACTGCAAACTGTTGAATAAAATATTATTTTTTAGCATTTGCCCTTACATAAACCAACACATTTTCTTTTTCAACTTCACTTAAACGGGCTTTTGGTGCCATTACCTGCATAATGCTTACCCAACGGTCGGATGTATAATCTGTAGTAACTTTTAGTCCGTGACAACTGCCGCATTTAGCATTATAGGTAGATTGGCCCTGTACTTCGGGTGAAGCCTTTGCCGGATCTACAGGTACAGTTCTGCTATTGCTGCCTGCAGGTGTTGGTGGAACAGTACCAGCAGAAGCACCGGGTAATGTTGCAGATGCTGATTTGCCCGAAGGTGTACCGGCAGGAACAGGTGGTGTAGCAGACACAGCGCCATTTGAAGAAGTGCCAGAGCCAATACCGGAACCAGCTGGTGCAGCAATTTTTTTAGCACAGCCCCAAACAAATACTGATAATGTAATAATGGCAAATATTTTTTTCATGTCTAAAATGTTTTTTAAGAAGAATAAATATAAGTTGTTTCTGTAAAACCAAAACAGCAACAACAATATTTTTTGTTAATGAATAGTTGTGGCACCAAAATAAGCATGTAACACCTCCGGTAAATTAATACCTGTTTCAGTTTGATTATTTTCTAATAGGCAGGCTACTATTCGTGGCAACGCCAATGAAGAGCCGTTAAGAGAATGTACTAATTGTGTTTTATTATTTTCATCTTTAAAACGGATTTTCATCCGGTTTGACTGGAAGGTTTCAAAATTGCTGACGCTGCTTACCTCCAGCCATTTTTGCTGTGCTGCGCTGTACACTTCAAAATCGTAAGTTAATGCACTGGTAAAACCCATATCGCCGCCACATAACCTTAAAATACGGTAAGGCAGTTGCAGTGTGTTTAAAAGTGTTTCAATATGTACTACCATTTCTTCCAGCGTCTCATAACTTTTATCAGGGTGAACCAATTGTATAATTTCAACCTTATCAAACTGGTGTACCCTGTTCAACCCACGTACATCGCTACCAAAACTTCCTGCTTCTCTTCTAAAACATGGTGTATAAGCCGTCATCTTTATCGGCAGATCATGCTCCTTAACTATTTCGTCACGGTAAATATTTGTTACCGGCACTTCTGCCGTGGGTATTAAATAAAATCCATCTGCAGTTGCATGATACATCTGTCCTTCTTTATCCGGTAATTGCCCGGTTCCATAAGCTGTTGCCTCATTAACCATTAAAGGTGGCAGGTATTCAGTATATCCTGCAGCGATGTTATAATCTAAAAAATATTGTATCAATGCTCTTTGCAGTTTTGCTCCTTTGCCTTTATACAAAGGAAAACCGCTGCCTGTAATTTTTACACCGGTTTCAAAATCCACCAGGTCGTATTTTTTAATCAGATCCCAATGCGGTGTTGCTGTTGCAGGCAATATTGGCTTTACCCCGCCTTCTCTTACCACTTCATTCTCCTCAGGTGTTTTTCCTGTCGGTACAGTTGTATGTGGCAGGTTGGGTAATACAACTATGGTGTCATACAGCAATTTTTCTGCATCACTTAACTGCTGGTTTAAATTTTGTATAGCTGTTTTATTAAGTGCTACTTCCTGTTTTTTATTTTCTGCCGCTTCTTTTTCTCCTTTCCCCATCAGCATACCAATTTCTTTACTGGCAGTATTTATAGATGCCTGTAAAGTTTCTGTCTCCACTTTTAGTTTACGTACCTGCTCATCCAGTTCAATTATCCTGTCAACAATAGATATATCGCCAAAATTTTTAACGCTTAATCTTTCCTTTACCAAATCAATATTCTGGCGAATAAAATTTATCTGTAACATCTTATTAAAAATTTTGGCAAAGGTAAGGTTTTGGCCCCTATCCCCTAAAGGGGGAAATGAAGAAAATCATGTTGTATTCTTCTGGATTTATATCACCGTCTTCGCATCAATCTTTCTCATGCTTAGTTCTCCGCTTCGGCGGAGCGGAGGGGGCTGCATTTATATTATATTTGCAAAATGCAACATGTTCAGGACGATTTACAGGTGAGGTGGCTAAAGCTCCGCATTAAACTAAAAGAGCGGTTTGGCATAAAGCCCGATATGGATGGCGTGTTACTGTTAATTGGTGTACAGGAACTGGGTGTCGGGCCACAAAAATTTACCAAGGAAGAAAAACAGGACCTGATGCATATTGCAGTATGTACTGTACTTTCGGCCAGTGGTTATTACAGTTTAGAGGGGCATGATGAAGAAGGCTGGCCACATTTTATACAATTAAAAGAACTGCCCGGTTTTGTGATGATAGAACAGGAAAATTTTTTAAAAGACCACATACTTTTGTATTTTCAAAACCAAAAATTTATCGACTGATCATTTATGAACAAATTAAGAGTTTTAATCCCGGTTTTCTTAGTTACATTACTTGCAGTTACTGCAAATGCACAGGTTAAAAAAGCGCCGGTAAAAAAGAAACCGGTAGCAGTAAAAAAAACAGTTAGTCTTAAACCTCCTGTAATTAAAAAAATTCCGGGCATAAGGGTTAAGCTTACAACAGATTCCGGCATAATTGTAATCCGCCTTTACGATTCCACACCACTGCACCGTGATAATTTTGTAAAACTGGTAAATGAACATTTTTACGATAGCCTTTTATTTCACCGAGTAATAAAGGGATTTATGATACAGGGTGGCGATCCGTTAAGTAAAAATGCCGACTCTGCAGCCATGCTGGGCATGGGCGGTGGCGATATGGTGAGAATACCTGCAGAATTCAGAACTACTTTGTTTCATAAAAAAGGTGTTTTAGCCGCTGCAAGAGATGGTAACCCCGAAAAAGCCAGCAGCGCCTGCCAATTCTATATTGCACAGGGAAAAAAATATACCGATGCCGAACTTAATATGCTGGAAGGACAGATGGGGCAAAAATTTTCTGCTGCCAAACGCCTGGCTTATAAAACTGTTGGTGGCATTCCGTTTTTAGATATGAACTATACCGTATATGGCGAAGTGGAAACCGGGCTTGAAGTGGTTGATAAAATTGCAGGAGTGCCTACAAGCGGCGATCCTTTCAACAGGCCATTGAGCAATGTAAGAATGAGGATGGAAGTGATAAAATAAAAGTTTAGAGGTTTAGGCGTTTAGAAGTTTAGGGTTTATAACCGAAAAACTTTAATTTGCGCCCTAATTAATTTATTAAAATATTTAACTGATAACAAATGAATTTTCCAGCAAACCTGCGCTATACCAAAGACCATGAATGGATTTCTTTAGAAGGTAATGTTGCCACAATTGGTATTACCGAATTTGCCCAGGGCGAGCTGGGAGATATTGTTTATGTTGATATTAGCTCAAAAGGTAAAAGCTTTGGTGCAGAAGAAGTATTTGGCACTGTGGAAGCTGTAAAAACAGTAAGCGATCTTTTTTTACCGGTTAGCGGAACCATTACAGAAGTAAACCCTGCATTGGAGGCTCAACCCGAACTCGTAAACACCGACCCATATGGAGAAGGCTGGATGATTAAAATGACGGTAGATAATATTGAAGCCGTGGAAGCGTTATTGAATGCCGAAGCATATACTGCTCTGGTGGCTTAATATAAAAAATGGCAACTCAAAACAGTTCTCCCTTTTGGGGTATAAGTGTTAAAAAATTTATTCCAGGCATTGCCTGGTTTTTTCTTATTCTTATTGCTGTATGTACACCTGGCCGGGATTTACCCAAAATGGGAAGTTGGTTTACCCAGGTAGATTTTGATAAACTCATTCATGTAGGATTGTTTGCAGTATTGGCCTTTTTATTTATGTACCCGTTTTCAACCACAACATTATCTAAACAACAAAAATGGCATTACTTTATAAAGATTGCCATTGCCAGTTCCCTTTGGGGCTTAACCTCTGAGTTGATTCAACGGTATTTTATACCCGGCAGAAGTTTTGACCTTTTTGATTGGGGAGCCGATAGCCTTGGTGGCCTTATTGCATTGGTGTTTTGCAAAATAAAATTCTTACCCCGGGCTTAACGGCATATAGCTATAATATACTGCCACAGCTTGTTTCATCCACTTTAACTGCTTATATTTGTACAATGCTAAATGTTGACAACATGGAATACAACACAGGTAGAAACCACCTGATGATGAAGGAGTACGGACGCCACATCCAGAAAATGGTTGAATATCTTTTATCAATACAGGATAAGGAAGAACGCCAGCGTAATGCTTATGCTGTTATTGAATTAATGGGCTTTTTAAACCCCCACTTAAAAAACGTAGAGGATTTTCGCCATAAATTATGGGATCATCTTTTTTTAATAAGCGATTTTACGTTGGATGTGGAAAGCCCTTATCCCATCCCCACCAAAGAAACTTTAAAAGCTAAACCTGAGGTATTGAGGTATCCAAAAAAATACCCCAAGTTCAACCACCTGGGTAAAAATATTGAAGTGGTAATTGACAAAGCGCTTAAAGAAGAAAATCCTGATAAAAAGCAGGGCTTTGCAAATGCCATTGCTTACTACATGAAATTAACTTACAGCAACTGGCATAAAGAGCTGGTGCATGATGATAATATTCAAAGTGAATTATCTACCATTACACAGGGCGAACTGGAATTTAACAACCGTCCATTTGTAAAACACCGCACCGATAACCGCAGCGAAGATGATTATGGTAGCGGAAGAACCAATAACTACCGTAAAAATTTTGGTGGCAGAGATAACAGGAACAACAGAGGTAGTGGAGGAGATAACAGAAACAACCGGGGTGGCAGCGATAACAGGAATAACAGAGGTGGTAGCGGAGATAACAGGAATAATAATAACAGAAATTTTAAGAAAAGATATTGATAACACGAATTAGTGCAACCTGTCTGCCGACAGGCAGGTTGCACTAATACTAAGTACATGAATTAAAATAATTACCTGATGTATTTACGTCAGGTTTTTTATTTGTTATTTTTAATTCGTGTACTGAGCTTGTCGAAAGTATTAGTGGCTTAAATTCGTGAAATAATAAATAGTATGCAATCATTTGAAGTAAGAGGCGGTAAAAAATTATCCGGAGAAATTACTCCGCAGGGTGCAAAAAACGAAGCGCTGCAAATTATATCGGCAGTATTACTTACTGCAGAAAAAGTAACTATTAAAAATATACCCGACATTATTGATGTTAATCTGCTGATCGATCTGCTGGGAGAAATGAACGTAAAAACAGAACGCATAAGCCGGGATACCTGCATTTTTCATGCTGATAATGTAGATGTGGAATATTTACACAGCGAAGCCTACCATAAAAAAAGCGGTAAGCTCCGTGGCTCTGTAATGCTTGCCGGGCCAATGCTGGCAAGATTTAAAAAAGCCTACATTCCAAAACCCGGTGGCGATAAAATTGGCCGCAGAAGATTAGATACACATATCATCGGTTTTGAAAAATTGGGCGCCGCCTTCTCTTACCACGAAGATGGATTTTTTCATTTGCAG
>JAYVJU010000016.1:0-2832 GCA_043769035.1 Ferruginibacter sp. | reverse complement strand
TTAGGCGTTGGTTTTTTGTATTATACGAAGGTCTGTAATAAAAAGTTACAGGAAAAGTGGATTTTTTTGTGATAGAACACAGATTGGGCTGATTTAACTAATAATCACTGATTAAATCAGTGCAAATCAGCCTAAATTTGTTCCAAACTAAACGCATTATGAACCAATCTTTCGTAAACCGTATTGCCAACGAAGTAGAAGAAATAAAAACCGCCGGCCTGTTTAAAAACGAACGCATTATTGCCAGTGAGCAGGGCGCCGAAATTATTGTTGGCGGAAAAAACGTGTTAAACTTTTGTGCCAATAACTACCTGGGTTTATCCAGCCATCCCAAAGTAATTGCAGCGGCAAAAAAATATATTGATTTACGTGGCTATGGCATGAGCAGCGTACGTTTTATATGCGGCACTCAGGATATTCATAAAGAACTGGAAAAAAAGATCGCCGGTTTTTTGGGTACAGAAGATACCATTTTATACGCCGCTGCTTTTGATGCCAACGGTGGCGTTTTTGAGCCCTTGTTTAATGAACAGGATGCCATCATCAGCGATGCCCTTAACCATGCCAGTATTATTGATGGCGTACGTTTATGTAAAGCACAACGCTACCGTTACGAGCATAATAATATGGAAGACCTGGAAGCGAAACTTAAAGAAAGTGCTCATTTACGCAGCCGTATAATTGTAACCGACGGCAGCTTTAGTATGGATGGCACTATTGCACAGCTGGATAAAATTTGTGATTTAGCTGATCAATACGATGCTATTGTAATGATTGACGAATGTCATTCATCCGGCTTTTTAGGAAAAACCGGGAGGGGTACACATGAATACCGTGGTGTTATGGGCCGTATTGATATTATTACAGGTACACTTGGCAAGGCATTAGGTGGGGCAAGTGGTGGTTTTACAAGTGGTAAAAAAGAAATTATTGAAATGCTGCGCCAGCGGAGCCGCCCTTATCTCTTCTCTAATACCGTTGCGCCAAGTATTGTTGGCGCCAGCATTGCCGTACTGGACATGTTAAGCGAAACCACATCACTGAGGGATAAACTGGAATATAATACCAAATACTTTCGCAGTAAGATGACGGAAGCCGGCTTTGATATAAAGCCCGGTGATCATCCCATTGTACCTATTATGTTGTACGATGCTGTAATTGCTCAAAACTTTGCTGCCAAATTACTGGAAGAAGGTATTTATGTTATTGGTTTCTTTTTTCCGGTAGTGGCAAAAGGCCAGGCAAGAATACGGGTGCAATTAAGTGCAGCACACGATCAGGGGCATTTGGACAAAGCAATTACGGCTTTTACAAAAATTGGAAAAGAGTTAGCGGTGTTGAAATAATTTTACTTCATTAAATAATTTATCAGTTATGAAAAAGTTTTGCATCGTTGCTTTAATATTCTGTTTACCACTTAGCTCTTTAGCATGGGGTATGCTGGGCCACCGTATTGTTGGCGAAATAGCAGACAGTTATCTAACTAAAAAAACAAAAAAACAAATTGCGGAAATTTTGGGTAATGAATCCGTTGCCATGAGCAGTAACTGGGCTGATTTTATAAAGAGCGACCCGGCATACAACTATCTTTCTAACTGGCATTTTATAAATTTTAAAAGCGGTTTGTCTCAACAGCAGTTTAATAATTTTTTAGCGGCTGACACAGCTGCTGATGCTTACACAAAAATTAAAATGCTTACAGCAGAGCTAAAAAATAGAAATTTAGCTGCCGATAAAAAAATATTGTACCTGCGTGTGCTGATACATTTGGTGGGGGATATACACCAGCCACTGCACACCGGAAGATTAGAAGACCGGGGCGGCAACAGCATACGGGTGCTTTGGTTTAGAGATACGGTAAACCTGCACCAGGTTTGGGACGACAGGTTGATTAACAACCAGCAATTAAGCTATACAGAATATGCTGCAGCCATTAACCACGCCACAAAAGATGAATTAAATGTATTAAAAAACGAGCCGCTGGAAACATGGTTGTATCAATCTTACCAATTGAGTGAAAAAATTTACAGCGATATTAAAAATCCTTTTCAGCCGTTGGATTACAAGTATAACTTTAATTACCTGGCACCGCTTAATACACAATTATTAAGAGGTGGTGTGCATTTAGCGGCTTTGCTGAATGAGATTTTTGGATGATAAGTATTACCGGGTTACTAAACAAACTGTAAGTATTCCGGGCAAATAAATTTTGTAACTTTAATAAAACTACGCAGTATGGATACCACATTATTAAACAGAGTTACCATTAACCCGGCAGTGCTTGCGGGTAAACCAGTTGTAAGAGGGATGCGTATTTCTGTAGAACAAATAATTAAAATGCTGGCAAGGGGCATTTCCCATACAAGTATTATTGAAGAGTTTCCTTTGCTTGAAGAAGATGATATAAAAGCCTGCCTGCTTTTTGCCGCAAAAAAAATTTCTAATGAAGAAGAAATGGCAGCATGAAAAATGAGGAATACAAGTTTATTGTTGATGTTGGTGTAGGCAGAATTATTGAAGCCTGGCTGATTGAGCAAGACTTTACAGTAATTAGTATAAGAAGTTTAAATGCTGAAATGACAGATACGGCAATTGTTGAACTGGCCACTAAAGAGGGAGCTATTATTATTACAATGGATAAAGATTTTGGAGATTTAATTTTCAAATCTAAAATTCAACACAAAGGGGTTCTGTTGCTGCGTTTGGAAGATGCTGTTGCAGAAGAAAAGTTAGCAGTCATTCAAAATATTTTCCCAGAATATCTATTATCGGTTCAAAATAATTTTGCTGTTTATCAAAATGGCAGGTTGAGAATCAGGACTGCTTAATCTA
>JAYVJU010000015.1:0-14747 GCA_043769035.1 Ferruginibacter sp. | reverse complement strand
CAGCAAAAAGATAATACCTTAACCGCCGCCGAAAAAAAAGCAGGATGGAAATTATTATTTGACGGAAAAAAAATGGCCGGCTGGAGAACGTATAAAAACAAAACTTCCACCAGCTGGGAAGTTAATAATGGTGTATTGCATTGCAAGGGCAACGAAACCGATAAAACAGATAAACGTTCCGACTTGATTACCATAAACCAATACAGCAATTTTGAATTGTCTATTGAATGGGCTATTTCAAAAGCGGGCAACAGCGGTATTATGTACCATGTAACAGAAGCCTATGATGCAGCTTATTTATCGGGGCCCGAGTACCAGCTTATAGATGATGAAGGCTTTCCGGAAAAACTGGAAGACTGGCAAAAAACAGGTGCCGATTATGCCATGCATACTGCAACATCGAGGCCAACAAAACCTGTGGGAGAATATAATCTTACAAAAATAATTGTAAAGAACGGCCATGTAGAGCATTGGTTAAACGGCGTAAAAGTGGTGGAGTTTGAAGCATGGACAGCCGACTGGAATGACAGGAAGGCAAAAGGAAAATGGAAAGATGCACCGGGCTATGGCATGGCAAAAACAGGTTACATCTGCCTGCAGGATCATGGCAGCGAAGCCTGGTTTAAAAATATTAAGATCAAAAAATTATAGCAACGCAAAGCCTGTAAAAAACACAGGCTTTTTTTATTTATGTCTTCAACCTTTTTATGATGCGACATGTAATCTTTGTTTTCGTTTTTGCCTTTGCAGTAATTGCTGCAGTTGCACAGCCCTATAAAAAACTGCACAACAAAGCTATTTTGATTGATACGCATAACGATATACCTACAACGGCAATTGAAAAAAATCTAAGCTTCGATCAGAATTTAAAAGGCAAAACACATTCGGACCTGCAGCGCATGAAGCAGGGAGGTGTGGATGCACAACTGTTTTCTATCTGGTGCGATGGCAACAAACAAAACCCTTACGCATGGGCCAACAGGGAAATTGATTCAGTGCTGGCATGGACAAACAGGAACCCCGGCGATATGATGCAGGCATTTACTGCAGCAGATATAAAAAAAGGAGTAAAACAAAAAAAACTTGCCGTATTGTTTGGTGTAGAAGGCGGGCACATGATTGAAAATGATTTAAACAAATTAGAAGCGTTGTATAAAAGAGGTGTTCGTTATATGACGCTTACCTGGAATAATTCCACCGACTGGGCTACTTCCGCATTAACCGAAACCACTAAAGGCGATTCGTTAAAACAAAAGGGCCTTACCGCTTTTGGAAAACAGGTGGTACAAAAAATGAATGACCTGGGTATGCTGGTTGATTTAAGCCATGTTGGCGAACAAACATTTTGGGATGCCATCAACACTACCACAAAACCTGTATTGGTTTCTCATAGCTGTGTATATAATATTTGCCCACACCGCCGTAATTTAAAAGACGAACAGATAAAAGCCATTGGAAAAAACGGCGGTGTGATCCATTTAAATTTTTTCAGCGGTTTTTTAGACAGTGCTTTTGAAAAACGCAGTAATGCCTTTACAACAAAACATAAAGCAGAAACAGACTCTTTGCTTAAACTAAATCCTGAGCCTTATTTTATGGAGGTGTATTTGTTTGAAAAATATCCTGAAGAAGTAAAAGCATTGCGGCCGCCACTTTCCCTATTACTCGATCATCTTGATTATATCGTAAAGCTTATTGGTGCAGATCATGTTGGCCTAGGCAGCGATTTTGACGGCGTTAACTCCTTACCGCAACAGTTAGATGATGTAACCACTTATCCGCTTATAACAAAATCCTTGATAGAAAGAGGATACAGTAAAAAAGACAGCCGTAAAATTTTAGGCGAAAATTTTATACGGTTGTTAAAAGCCAACGAACCAAAATAAGTGCTGGCACTGTTGCACTGTTGAAAATAAACCGTTAGATTCGTAGATACTATCGGACTATCCAAAAAAACCAAATCTTATCCGCCACCTGCCTGCCGTAAATGACTTTGTGTAAATACCCGCCTATTTATTTTTTTAACCCTGCTGTAAAAAATACACCATGAACACAGTATCGTTGGTCAAGCCACGTATTCAATCTATTGACCTGCTCCGTGGAATCATCATGATCATTATGGCATTGGATCATACCCGTGATCTTTTTCACAGCGAAGCTTTTACCGGCGATCCTTTAGACCTGGCCACCACCACGCCCTTTTTATATTTCACCCGCTGGATAACACATTTTTGTGCGCCGGTATTTGTTTTTCTTGCAGGTACCTCTGCATGGCTGCAAAGCAGGCGAAAAACAAAAAAAGAACTCAGCCGGTTTTTAATTACCCGTGGGCTCTGGTTAATACTTATAGAAATAACAGTTATTACACTCGGCATTTCCGGCGACATACATTTTGGTCTCATCATCCTGCAAACCATCTGGTCAATCGGCATCAGTATGGTAATACTGGGCTTAGTAATCTGGCTGCCTTTTTATGCTATACTGGTTACGGGGTTAATAATTGTTTTTGGCCACAACGCACTTGATTTTGCAGAGGATTATTATAAAGGGGAAGTTTCTGTTTTGTGGCATTTTCTTCATTTGCCAACAGTGTTGCCTTTAGGTGGCGGCCATTCGTTGGGTATATTTTATCCTTTTCTTTCGTGGGCAGGGTTAATGATGCTGGGCTATTGCTGTGGTAAAATTTTTACAGCTATAGAACCACTTCGGCGTAATAAAGCTTTATTGTGGATGGGCATTGGGTTGCTGCTTTTTTTTGCTGCAGTTAGAGCTGTTGATATTTATGGCGATCCGGCTAATTGGGCTGCACAAAAAACCGGGCTGTATAGTTTTCTTTCTTTTATGAATGTTACCAAGTACCCGCCATCGCTGTTGTATATGTGTGCCACCATTGGCCCGGCGCTTATTTTTTTAGCGCTGATAAAAAATGTACAAAGCCGGTTTGCAAAAATTATAATTGTATATGGCCGTGTGCCCTTCTTCTATTATATCCTGCATTTTTATTTACTGCATGGCCTTAGTATTATTTTTTACCTGGCCCGGGGCCACAGTTTTGCAGATGGAATGAAAGGTGTGCCAGGCCTGCCATTTAAGTTTGCTGTACCTGGTGAGGGTAATAGTTTATGGGTGGTGTATGGTATATGGCTGGCAGCGGTAATTGCACTATATCCGCTTTGTAAATGGTACGATAATTATAAAACTAACCATCCCGAAAAAAAATGGTTGAGTTATTTGTAAATACTCTTTTTAAACAAACCTAAACCTTAACGCAAATGAGCGACCAACCAACAACACTTGCGATCCCTGTTGGTCAACAGGAAAGAATTACAATTATTGATAGCCTGCGGGGATTTGCCATACTGGGAATTTTATTAATGAATATTCCGGGCTTTGGTTTACCCAGTCCTGTAGGTGGCGATCCGTCTGTGCTCAATGAATGGGGTACCATAAATTATAAAGTCTGGTTTTTTGTGGATTGGTTTCCCGAAGGTACTCAACGGGCAATATTTTCTATGTTGTTTGGTGCCGGCATTCTGCTTTTTATTGGCGGAAAAGAAAAAAGATTAGATGGATTATTACCAGCCGATTATTTTTTTCGCCGCCAATTATGGCTGATGGTTTTTTCGTTAATTGATGTTTTTATATTGCTATGGTATGGCGATATATTATTGGATTATGCCTGCCTTGGAATGATTATGTATTCGTTTAGAAAACTATCACCCAAAGCATTGCTGATTGGGGCAGGCCTTTGTTTTATTTTTATGCTGGCAAGAGAAAACAGGGATTTATACCACGATAAAAAAGTAATAAGCCGGGGAGAAAAGATTGCAGCTATTGATACTGCTGCAACAAAACTGAATCTCATTCAAAAAGAACAGTTGAATGCAATGCAGGACTTTAAAGACAGAACCACCCCGGAGGGCCGGCAGAAACGAATGGAAAAAGCAATGCTGAAAACCCATAGCAGCTACGAAACTTTGTATGAATACAGAACTAACCGGTATGTTGATGATTTAGCGAAGTATCTTTTTTTTGGCATATGGGATGTATTGCTTTTTATGTTTTTGGGTATGGCCTTTTTTAAAATGGGAATTTTAACGGGGCAGGCAAATGTGAAAGTGTATTGGGGAATGTGTATGGTGGGCCTGGGTATGGGATTAACCTTTTCTTATTTTCGGCTGCAATCATTTATTGATGTAAAATTCAATTGGTATGAATACACAAAAAATGTTTCATTTTCCTTTTACGAGCTGTCCCGGACTTTCCGGTCAATAGGTATATTAGGTTTATTGATGCTCTTATATAAATCAGGTTGGTTTAAATGGTTGTTTGCATTAATGCGGCCGGTGGGGCAAATGGCATTTACCAATTACCTGATGCAATCTTTTATGTGTGGTTTGTTTTTCTACGGTATTGGTTTTGGTATGTATGGCCATTTACAAAGGCATGAAGTGTATTATGTAGTAGCTGCAGTTTGGGCTTTGCAAATAATCTGGAGCCATGCCTGGTTAAAATTTTTCCGCTTTGGCCCGTTGGAATGGGCGTGGCGCAGTTTAACCTACTGGAAACTTCAGCCATTAAAAAAATAAAAAACTTAACTGTTAAATAAAATGACAACAACATTTAATAAACCCAGGATCACCTCCATCGATTTTCTTCGTGGGGCAATTATGATCATTATGGCGCTGGATCATATACGGGATTATTTATACTCCGGATCATTTTACTACAACCCCCTCGACCTGGATAAAACAAGCGAGGCATTATTTTTTACAAGATGGATCACTCATTTTTGTGCGCCGGTATTTATGTTACTGGCCGGTACTTCGGCTTTTATTATGAGCCAGAAGAAAACAAAAAAAGAGCTGTCGGCCTTTTTAGTAAAACGTGGGCTATGGCTGGTATTTCTCGAAATGATAGTGATGAATTTTGGCTGGAACTTTAATATCCAGTTCCCTGTTTTTTTCTTTATCACCATCTGGGCATTGGGTATCAGTATGATAGTGCTGGCCGCATTAATTCATTTTCCTAAAAAAATCATTCTTGCATTTTGCATCATACTGGTGGCAGGCCATAATCTTTTAGACGGTGTGCATATTACAGGTAATACCCTGCCTGCATTGGGCTGGTCGTTATTGCATGAGCAACAATTTTTTACCTGGCACAGCAAAATGCTGTTGGTAGGCTATCCTGTTATTCCGTGGATTGGTGTAATGCCGCTGGGTTACCTGATGGGAGCATGGTATGCTTCGGACTACAGTGCTGAAAAAAGAAAAAAGAATTTATTGATTTTGGGCACCGCTGCCATTGTAGCATTTATAATATTACGGTACTGCAACCTTTATGGCGATCCGGTAAAATGGACCACACAAAAAAATCCTTTTTTCACCTTTCTTTCTTTTATTAATGTAAATAAATACCCGCCTTCTTTATTATATATTTTAATTACGCTTGGCCCCTCACTTTTATTTCTTGCGGTTACAGAAAAACTAAACGGGGCTGTTGTAAAAGTGGTGTCTGTATATGGCAGGGTGCCTATGTTCTATTATATCCTTCACATTTACGTCATTCACCTGGTGGCACTTATCGCATCTGCAGTAACTCCCGGGCAAGACTGGAGTATATGGCTGCTGAAAGATCCGATATGGTTTACCAAAGATCTTCAGGGTTATGGTTTTTCGTTACCGGTTGCTTACCTGTTTTGGATTACCATTGTTGCTGCGCTGTATCCTTTATGCAAATGGTACGATAGGTACAAACAGGCACATAAAGAAAAATGGTGGCTCAGTTATTTATAAAATCAACAACTCAATTATTAAAACAATGAAAAAAATTAATCTCTTCGGCCAGTCCTTTATTTTAACAGCCGTTTTATTCTTATTACTTTTTACAACCGGTTGTAATAGTACGGCAAATGAAAAGCCGGCCGCTTCAACAGCAAATGATCTTAAACAAATAACAACGCTTTTAGATTCCTTCAACATAGCTGCTGCAAAAGCTGACTACAACAGCTACTTTAATTTTTTTACAGAAGATGCGGTTTTTATGGGAACCGATGCCACCGAACACTGGGATAAAAAAGCATTTATGCTTTGGGCCAAACCTTACTTCGATAAAAAGACCACCTGGAATTTTACATCGCTGGAGCGACATATTTATTTTGATAAAACAGGAAGCCTTGCCTGGTTTGATGAATTATTAAACACTCAAATGAAAATCTGCCGTGGCTCGGGAGTGGTGATTAAACAAGACGCTGGCTGGAAAGTGCAGCAATATGTTTTATCTACAACTGTACCCAACAGTTTAATTGATAGTATTGTAAAAATAAAAGCCCCTGTTGAAGATGCGATCATTAATAAACTAAAGAAATAAACAGGAGTTAAAACAATTACACATGCAGGAAAATCTTAAGCGTACCATTGGAGTTTTTGGATTGGCATGTGCCGTAATCAATATTACTGTTGGTACCGGCATTTTTGTTTTACCTGCATTGGTGGCCGAAAATTTAGGCGCCGCCGCCATTGTTTGTTTTTTTATTTGCGGCCTGCTCATTTTTTTAATTGCATTATGTTTTGCCGAAGTGGGCAGTAAGGTAACCGGCAGCGGGGGAACATATACTTATATTGAAACTGCCTTTGGGCCCTTTGCCGGTTTTTTAGCCAACAATATATTCTGGTTTGGCAGCTGTGTTTTATCCGATGCTGCAATGGCTAATGCGTTGTCAAAAACACTCAGTTATTTTTTTCCTGTTATTGATTCATCAGTTTTTCGTCCTGTGTTTTTTTTATTGCTATTTGGCGGACTGGCCTTTATTAATGTTCGTGGGGCAAAGCAGGGCTTACGGTTTATTGTATTTACAACTATTGCCAAACTCATCCCGCTTTTATTGTTGGTTGCTTTTGGTACCGGGCATATTGTTGCCGAAAATTTACAATGGAAACAAACACTTACCGTAAATAATATCGGAGCTTCAACGCTGGTGCTGTTTTTTGCATTTCTTGGTATTGAAAGTGCTGTTACCAATAGTGGCGAATTTAAAAATCCTGCCAAAACGGTTCCGCTCGGAATTTTAGGCGGCCTTTCTTTTGTACTGCTACTTTATATAGCCATTCAATTAATTACACAGGGCATTTTAGGTGATCAGCTCCTTGCATATAAAGATGCCCCGCTTGCAGCAGTTTCAAAAATACTGTTTGGCAATTTTGGCAGCATACTTATTGTTGCAGGTACTGCAATAGCCATACTGGGTTCGTTAAGTGGCGCAATACTGGCCATTCCCAGGGTATTATTTGCCGGTGCAAGGGATGGTATTTTACCAAAGGCCTTATCAAAAGTACATCCACAGTTTTTTACGCCGCATGTTGCCATTATTGTATATGCCGCACTGGGTTTTTTATTTGCAGTATTCGGTGGTTTTAAGCAACTCATTGTTTTATCAAGCGCTGCCACCATTTTAATTTACCTCGGTGTGGTGCTGGCCACCATAAAACTCCGGTTTAAAAAAACTGCTACCGAAAAAACATTTACCATCCCCGGCGGTATTACTGTTCCACTTATTGCCGCTGCAATAATCATCTGGCTATTATCTAATTTATCGCAGGCCGAAATTATTGGTATCAGCATATTCATCGCTGTACTTGTGTTTATCTTTTTAATTATGAAAATGATCAGTCGTAATAAAATGCGGCTGCAGGTAATGAAAGAAATTGCCGACAAACTGGAAAGTGCCAACATCAAAAAAGATGAGTAACTTTCTATGCCGCTTATATTGTAGTGTTCGGCCAATAAAATCATTTACAGGTTTAAACCCCATTGATACTAACTGATGAAACTGACTAAACAAATAGAAGCCGAAATAATGGATGTGTACGAAGCCTATTGGGGCGGCTTACTCAATGTAGATATGGAAATCTATACAGCCGTGCTGGATAATGATTTCAGGCTGATAGGTACAACCGAAATAGAAGTGTTTTTTAAAAAAATTGAAGCAGTCCGGTTTTTAAAAGCAACCGCAGACCAGGTAGCCGGTAATATTGAACTGCGAAACAGGATAATTAAACTGGAGCCTGTTGATCAACTCGTACTCATTACCGAACAGGCTGATGTGTATGTTAACATTGATAATGAGTGGACCTTTTATGCCAAAACAAGAACTTCATCTTTATTGCAGAAAAAAGACAACAGCTGGAAGTTTATTCAAATGCATCTTTCACATCCCGATTCAAAAGCAGAAGAAGGCGAAACAATCGGGTTAGAAAAAATTTCAAAAGAAAACCTTGAACTACGGGAAGCAATTAAACGCCGCACTACTGAACTGGAACATTCAAACAATGAGTTGAAAATAGAAGCAGCACTCGAAAGAGTGAGAACAGTTGCTATGGCCATGCAACAGCCAGATGATATGCTTGACATGTGCCAGGTTATTTCAACCGAGTTAGAAAATCTTGGTGTAACTGAAATCAGAAATATTCAAACTGCTATTATTGATATCAACAGAGATTCTTATCTCAATTATGAATATTTCAGGCTGCAAAAGAAAAAAATAATAACACCGGTTGAATATAAAAAGCATAAAGATGTTCATGCCTTTGTAAAAAAAATGATGAAAGACCCGGAAGGTTTTCATACAAAAGCATTTAAAGGTGCGACGCTGAAGCAATGGATTCAATACCAGGTAAAGGATGGACAGTTTGTTGACCCTGCTACAAAAAAAGCAGCATCGTTACACTATTACTTTTACTCCATCGGGCCGGGGGCATTGGGCATTTCCTCCTATGCACCGCTTACAAAAGATGCTATTGATTTATTTAAACGGTTTAGAAATGTATTTCAACTGGCTTATCGCCGGTTTATAGATATCGAAAAAGCAATAACACAAGCCAAAGAAGCACAGATAGAAGCAGCATTGGAAAGGGTACGCAGTAAAGCCATGAGTATGTATAAAACCAGCGACTTGTCTGAAGCTGCTGCTATATTATTTGATGAACTAAAAAAACTTGGCTTCTCCTTTTCAAGGGCGGGTATTGGAATTATTTCTGAGCCTGATTGCAGGGTTCAGTTTTATTCAAATGCACTAACCAAAAATGGCAGCATACTGAAACTGATTGGCAGCATAAGCATGACGGGGCATAAGGAATTTGAAAATCAGTTTAAATACTGGAAGAAAAAACAAAACTACTTCGCCACTCTTTCAGGAGCAGACCTTCGGTCATACTACAATTTTTTATCAAAAGGTATCAACATCAATCTTGATTGGATAAAAACAACGGCAGTTCACCATGGCCATTGGCTGATGTTCTCTGATGGATTTTTATTTGCATGGAATGATAAAAAATATTCAGCAAATGAAATAGCAATACTCGACCGCTTTAAATCGGTAGTTGAAATTACATTCAGGCGATATTTTGATTTACAAAAAGCAGAAGCACAAACAAGAGAAGCAGAAATAGAATTAGCATTAGAAAGAGTAAGGGCCAGAACAATGGCCATGCAAAAAAGTGAGGAGCTGCCCGAAGCTGCTGCTATATTATTTCAGCAAGTGCAATCACTCGGTATGCCTGCATGGAGTGCCGGTTATTGTACATGGGATGATGATAAAAAAAATTCCGTTACACTTTGGATGAGCAGCGAAGGAGTTTTACAGCCACCTTTTACAGCACCAACAACCAAAGATGAATTATTTATCGAAATGCGAAAAGGACAGGAAGCAGGCAACACATTTCATGTGGTGGAAATGGGTGGCAAAAAGCTAGAGAAGCATTATAAGTATATGCGTACACTGCCGGTGGTGGGCAAAATTCTGGATTCAATCATTACTGCAGGGCATCCTTTACCCACCTTTCAAATAATGCACCATGCCTATTTCTCAAAAGGGTTTTTGTTGTTTATTACTTATGAGCCTGTTCCTGATGCCCATGATATTTTTAAACGCTTTGGAAAAGTATTTGACCAGACTTACACAAGGTTTCTCGATTTACAAAAAGCAGAAGCACAGAGCAAAGAAGCACAGATTGAAACTGCATTGGAAAGAGTAAGAAGCCGCTCCATGGGTATGCAAAAAAGTGAAGAGCTCAAAGAAGTAATAAAAATTGTTTACCAGCAACTCAGGCATTTAAACATTCATCTTGACCACGCAGGTTTTGTTGTTGACTATACACCGAAAGGTGATTGGCATTTTTGGATCGCAGATGAACAGGACATCCCATCTAAAATAACGCATCCTTATTTTGAGTCTGTTTGGGCAAATCAATTTAATGAAGCAAAAGAAAAAGACACAGACTTCTTTGCCACTCATTTAAATTTTGAAGAAAAGAACAAATTTTACAATGAGCTTTTATCCTATGTTCCCGGGTTACCGGAAGCATCAAAGGAATTTTATTTAAGCTGTCCGGGACTTGCCGCATCCACCGTATTGTTAGATACTGTTGGTTTATACATCGAAAATTTTTCAGGTATTCCTTATACCGATACAGAGAATACTACGCTGATGCGTTTTGGAAAAGTATTTCAGCAAACCTATACCCGTTTTCTTGATCTTCAAAAAGCAGAAGCACTGGCAAAGGAAGCACTGATAGAATCTGCATTGGAAAGAGTAAGATCCCGGAGCCTGGCGATGCATCATTCCTCAGAGTTATCTGCTGTGGTGGATACGCTTCTCCGAGAGTTTACCAATCTTGAATTTACACTTACCTTCTGTATCATCAACCTGATAGATGAGCAAGGCAGAAGCAATACGGTTTGGGCGGCTAACCCCGAAACGGGAAGGGACCCTGAGTCTTATTACATGAAATTCGAAGATTACCCCTTCCATCACGCCATGTGGGATGCATGGAAAGAACAGAAGAAAAATTTTATTTACACCATAGAAGGGGAAGAGAAAAAAATCTATGATGAATACCTTTATACAAAGACTGAATTCCGGCGTTTCCCAACACATGTTCAGGAAGCGAATAAAGCCCTGAAAAGATATGTGGCGGGTTTTACATTCTTCAAGTATAGCGGACTCCAGACTGTAAGTGAAAATCATATATCAGACGATGAATTGCTCATCCTCGAACGTTTCGGCAGGGTCTTCGAGCAATCCTACACCCGATTTCTTGACTTACAAAAAGCAGAAGCACAGGCAAGAGAAGCACAGATAGAAGCAGCAATGGAAAAAGTCCGCTCCCGTTCTCTGGCTATGCAGAAACCCGAAGAATTGACCGAAGTAGCAGAGTTGCTAAGAAAAGAAATGGGACAGTTAGGTGTGGAAGAATTGGAAACAAGTTCTATATACATCGTTGATAAAGAAAATGAGCAAGCCGAATGCTGGTATGCCATCAAAGATATCAGAGAGGAAAATAAAAGATTGGTAAGCGATGAAATGACCATAACATTTGCCGATAGTTGGGTGGGTAGTGAGATGTGGAAATTTTACCGATCAAAGATGGAGCAGGCTTCCATTGTAATGAAAGGCGATAACAGGAAGGAATGGATAAACTATTGTGCAGGAAAATCAAACGTATTACAGGATTATTATGGTGATGAAATCCCGGAGCGTACCTATCATCTTGTAAAATTTAATGGTGGTTATATGGGAGCTGCTTCACCCGGTGATATTTCAGCAGAAAGCTGGGACCTACTGCGAAGAGCCGCCTCTGTTTTTTCATTGGCATACACCCGTTTTAATGATTTACAAATAGCTGAAGCACATGCCCTGCAGGCAGAGCAGGATCTTATTGCCATTAAAGAAGCCAAACAAAAAGCAGAAGAAGCATTAACCGAATTGCAGGCCACACAAAAGCAATTGATACAATCAGAAAAAATGGCTTCGCTTGGAGAACTCACCGCAGGTATTGCACACGAAATTCAAAACCCGTTGAACTTCGTCAACAACTTTAGTGAGGTAAGCAAGGAATTGCTGGATGAAATGAAAGAAGCCATAGAAAAAGGCGACACCGATGAAGCAAAAGAAATCATGAATGATGTGATTCAGAATTTGGAAAAAATAAATCATCATGGCAAACGGGCAGGAGATATTGTAAAAGGCATGCTGCAACACAGCCGCAGCAGCAGTGCCACTAAAGAACCAACAGACATTAATAAACTGGCAGATGAATATTTACGCTTAGCTTATCATGGCTTAAGAGCAAAAGACAAAACCTTTAACGCCACCATGAAAACAGATTTTGATGAAACCATCGGCAACATCAGTATTGTTCCGCAGGATATTGGGAGAGTGATTTTGAATTTAATTACCAATGCGTTTTATGCAGCCCCCCTGCCCCCCAAAGGGGGGTTCAAAGACCCCGATTATGTACATAGCCCGACAGTTTGGGTGAGTACAAAAAAGGAAGGGAACAAAGTTTTGATTTCTGTTCGGGATAATGGCCCCGGCATCCCACAAAAAATACTCGATAAAATATTTCAACCCTTCTTTACCACCAAACCAACCGGGCAAGGCACAGGTTTGGGATTGAGTTTGAGCTATGATATTGTAAAAGCACATGGTGGTGAGTTGAAGGTGGAGACGAAGGAGGGAGAAGGCTCAACGTTTATCATCACTCTGCCAATAACTACTTCTTAAAATTATTTATATGGAAGCAATTATTTCAACAAATACCCCTGAACCCGATTACCAGAGTTTGTTGGTAAAAATTTCTGATACTTACCAATCTGGCCAGGTAAAAGCAACACAAGCGGTAAATATTCAATTACTGGAAACTTATTGGCAAATAGGCCAGCATATTGTAGAGTTTGAGCAGGGCGGAAATACAAGAGCTGAATATGGGAAAGCACTCATCAGCAATTTGGCAAAAGACCTTTCATTGTTACATGGTAAGGGTTTTAGTCGAAGCAATATTGTGTATATGAGACTTTTATACCTTCGTTATCCAATAAGTCAGAAGCCTTCTCACCAATTGAGCTGGTCGCATTTTGTAGAGCTGCTTAAAGTTGAAGATGATTTGGAACGGAAGTTTTATGAAAACCAAACCATAGCTGAAAAATGGTCGGTACCTCAGTTAAAGCGACAGAAAAATACTGCCCTCTTTCAACGGCTGGCACTCAGCAAAAACAAAGAAGAAATTTTGAAACTATCCGCACAAGGTCAGGAAATTATCACTCCAAAAGATATTTTGAAAGACCCCTATGTTTTTGAATTTCTAAAAATCCCCGAAGAGCAATTACCATCTGAACAGGAACTTGAAAATCATTTGTGTAATAACCTACAACAGTTTTTACTCGAACTCGGCAAGGGCTTTACTTATGTTGGGCGGCAATACCGCATGACCATCAATAACAAACACTACCGGGTTGACCTTGTATTTTACCACCGCATACTCCGCTGCTTTGTATTAGTTGATTTAAAGATAACCGAAGTGCAGCATGATGATATTGGCCAAATGAACATGTACCTCGGCTATTTTGCCAATGAAGAAAATACCGAAGGCGATAATCCACCCATAGGAATTATCCTTTCAAAAGATAAAGACGAATTACTAGTAGAGTACGCCACTTATGGTATGAACAGTCAGTTATTTGTAAGCCAGTATCAATTGTATTTGCCCGATAAAAATGATTTGATAACTATTATAAACAATACCCTGCAAAGTGAAGAAGATAATAAAAACGAATAAAATGAAGCCCATACTAAAAATTCTGTTCCTTCTTTTGCTTCCGGCGTTGGCTATTGCCCAGCAAAGCCGTGTTGACTCTGCCATTAACCTGCTCAACAAAAGCAATACGGCTAAAGGGCTTGACAGCCTTTCCTTCAAGGCTGCATTGGAACTTATTAGTACTGCCGTGTTAACGGATGTACAAATCAACCAGATTGAAAAAGCAGCATTACAGCTTAAGCAAGCAACCGATGAAGAACTCTGTTATTACATAAAAACAAGTATCCTCAGAAGTCTTTCTACCTCTGATAAATTTAAAGCTATTGACTACGGCCATCAAAATTTAAAACAATTAGAGGCAAGAGCTACCTCACAATCCAAGTTCTTATATCGTTACTTTCTTATGCTATTAAGAGTCCCATATCGTACATCTTCCAAGCTTGCAGAGGGTTTTCCATTTTATACTAAACAGCTCAATCAATTTAAATTACAAAACGATTCCGCAGCCATTTCAGCCTGCTATTTTGTACTTGGAGGATTCTATCGAACCATTGGTTTGTATGAAACGGCCATTTATCATATGAAAAATTCTATCCGCTATGCTGATAGTAGTATAACAATTTACCGACCCTTTAACGAGGGTATTTATGAAGGAAAGCAAGCATGGATAAATAATACAGGAGCACTGGCCGATTTTTATTCACTTAAAGGCAATTATGATGCGGCTATCAATTACGGTTTCACAGCCTTAAAAAAAACAATTGATTTAAATAAATCGCTTACGATAAAATCGAATAGTAACACATTAGCTTATTATTTCGCACTATGGGGTACAGCAAAAATCCTGGCAAACCAAACGGATAGTTTAGATTATTACTTTCCAATAGCGGACAGTTCTGTAATTACCGATGAACATAAGGTACTCGTTGCTCAAACCAGGGCTTTGTATAAAATGCACATGAATCACTTTTCAGAAGCTGATTCATTATTGCAATATTGCCAAAAGATGGATAAAACCTTTGCTATGGCTTCTGGAGTTTATTCAAACATTATTCAACCTGATTATTACCTTGCTTTGTTACGCATCAAACAAAAAAGATATGATGAAGCCGCCGCACTGATTTTAATTGATATGGATCGTGTAAAAGTGAT
>JAYVJU010000014.1:0-11746 GCA_043769035.1 Ferruginibacter sp. | reverse complement strand
TGTATTTATATATAGAACTATTGAAGACCTGGAAATGATGACAGCTTATGCTAAAAAAGCAAAAAAAGGAGCTGTTATTGGTGGCGGCCTTTTAGGACTTGAAGCTGCTAAAGCAATGATTGACCTTGGAGTAACCGATACTTCTGTAATTGAATTTGCCCCAAGGCTTATGCCACGCCAAATTGATGAAGTAGGCAGCAATGTTTTAAAATCTAAATTAGAAACCCTTGGTTTAAAAATTTTAACCAATACCAATACTTCGGAAATTTTAGGTGGAGACTGTATAACAGGAATGCAGTTTGCCAACGATACAAAAATTGATGTGGATATGCTGGTGATTTCTGCAGGTATAAAGCCAAGAGATGAGTTAGCAAAATTAAGCGGCTTGCAAGTTGGACAAAGAGGTGGCATTATGGTAAATGAAAAACTGCAAACCAGCGATGACAATATTTATGCGATAGGCGAATGTGCTTTGTTTGAAGGTATGATTTATGGATTGGTAGCGCCGGGTTATGAAATGGCAGATGTGGTAGCTACTAATTTAACAGGAGGAGATAAATATTTTACACCCTATGATATGAGCACCAAATTAAAACTAATTGGTGTTGATGTAGCCAGTTTTGGCGATCCTTTTATAACTGGAGATGGAATAAAATCAATTGCAATTAATGATGCTAACAAAGGCGTTTACAAAAGAATTAATATAAGCGCCGATGGTAAAACATTATTGGGTGGCATATTAGTAGGCAATGCTGAGCAATACAATATGTTATTGCAAACAGTAAAAAACAAAGTGGTACTACCGCCCAATCCCGAAGATGTTATTTTAGGAAGCCGTGGTGGTGAAGAAGCATCAGGAGCTGGGGTTACTGGCTTACCGGATGAAGCACTAATATGCAGTTGCGAAGCTGTAACCAAAGGAATGATATGCAGTAGTGTTACAGAAAGTGGTTGCGAAACTGTTGATGCTATAAAAAAATGTACTAAAGCCGGCACCGGTTGTGGGGGTTGTGTACCAATGATAAAAGATCTGGTAACAGGTACCATGAAAGCCCAGGGCAAGATTGTACATAATGTATTGTGTGAGCATTTCAATTACAGCAGGCAGGAATTATTTGACCTCGTTAAAATAAACAAATTAAAAACCTACGATGAAGTATTGAATATGTTTGGTAAAGGGGATGGTTGCGAATTATGCAAACCACCGGTAGCTTCAATCCTTGCCAGTTTATGGAATGAAATTATTTTAAAGAAAGGAAATGATACTGCACAGGATAGTAATGATCGCTTTTTAGCCAACATACAAAAAGGTGGTACGTATTCTGTAGTGCCACGTATCCCGGGCGGAGAAATTACGCCTGATAAATTAATTGTTATCGGGCAGGTAGCAAAAAAATACAACCTCTACACAAAAATTACTGGTGGGCAGCGTATTGATTTATTTGGTGCACATTTAAGCGACTTACCTAACATCTGGGCAGAATTGATTGATGCCGGTTTTGAAAGCGGCCATGCTTACGGAAAAAGTTTACGTACTGTAAAAAGCTGCGTAGGAAGTACCTGGTGCCGTTTTGGGCTACATGACAGCGTTAGTTTTGCCATTAAAGTAGAAGAAAGATACCGTGGCTTGAGGTCTCCACATAAATTAAAAGGCGGTGTTAGTGGCTGCATCAGGGAATGTGCCGAAGCACAGAGCAAAGACTTTGGTATCATAGCTACCGAAAAAGGCTGGAACCTTTATGTATGCGGTAATGGGGGCAGCAAACCACAACATGCGTTATTATTAGCCAGCGATATTGATGAGGAAACCTGTATAAAATACCTCGACCGTTTTTTAATGTTCTATGTAAAAACTGCAGACCCGCTAACCCGTACTGCAACATGGCTAAATAAAATGGAAGGTGGTATCGGGTATTTAAAAACAGTGGTGATTGACGATGCCTTAGGTTTAAATGCACAATGGGAAGCAGATATGGAAAATCACGTAAACACCTACGAATGCGAATGGAAAGCGGCCATTGAAACGCCGGAATTACGCAAACGTTTTACACACTTTGTAAATGCCCCGGAAGTAAAAGACCCCAGTGTAAAATTTGAAGTGATGAGAGAACAGGTAAAAGCAAAAGACTGGAAATAAATAACTGGTTTAGAAGTTTAGGGTTTAGAGGTTTAGCTAACAACAAACTAAACTCCTCTACTTTCTAAACTTCTAAACTCTAAACTTCTAAACGAATAAAAAATGATAGCAGAAACAACATCCACCGCCTGGTTTTTAGCATGTAACGAAACAGATGTACCGCTTAACGGAGGTGTATGTGTAAAATACAATGAGCAACAAATTGCCTTATTTCATTTCAGCAGAAGAAATGAATGGTATGCCACACAAAATGAATGTCCACATCGTATGCAAATGGCTTTAAGCAGGGGCATGATTGGTACACAAGGTGAAGAACCTAAAGTGGCCTGTCCGTTTCATAAAAAAACATTCTCGTTAAAAACAGGTGAATGTTTAAGTGGTGATGAATGCGCCATTAAAACTTATGCTGTAAAGGTTGAAGATGGGAAAGTATTTATCCAGGTAAATGATGACTTATAAATAAAATAGTTCTTAATAAAAAAAGAAACCCCGACAATCGATTGGAAGCTCGGCGCCGGGGTAATTCGATCTCAAATTGCAAACAATTTAAAACCAAAACAAAATTATGAGTAAAAACTTAAAAACAAAAGTATTATGTTTCTTATTGCTGCTTTGTTCTGTTAAAACTAACGTACTAAATGCTCAAATAAGCTTAACAGGGCAGATAAGAACACGAACCGAAGTAAGAAACGGTTTAGGCAACCTTGTTTTAAAGGGTTCAAAAAATGCTGCTTTTACATCGCAGCGCACCCGTTTAACTTTTGGTTATAAATGGGACAGGTTAACTGTTGGTGTAAGCGTACAGGATGTAAGAGTATGGGGGCAGGACGCATCCTCTATTTCAAATGCAGATGGCAATAAATTAATGCTGCATGAAGGCTGGGCAGATTTAATGCTGGCCAATAAAGCAGATACTACTTTTAAATTTAAAGGAATCGATTTACTCTCTGTAAAAATTGGCAGGCAGGAATTAATTTATGACGATGTACGTTTAATTGGTAACCTTGACTGGTTGCAACAAGCCCGAAGGCATGATATGGCTTTACTAAAAGCAGTCCACCATGGCTGGCAGGTTGATGCAGGTTTTGCATATAATCAAAACTCCGATGCTTTTGGTATTACCAATTCATCTTATGTGCCATCGAATGTAGCACCTTATGTAAAAAATTCTTTGGGTATGTTGGTATCAACGCCTGCAGGTATTTTGCCAATGGCAACTGCTGGTAATGCCGGTAACAACAGCTCTAAAACAGGTACACCCGTTTGGATGAATCCACCAACAACCAACGGTGGTAACCAGGATTATAAAACTTTCAGCAGCGTTTACATCAGCAAAAAATTCAATCAAACTAAATTCTCTGCTTTGTTCTTTAACGACAATTTTGGGAAATATAAAATTGATTCAGTTGGAAGTGCAACAGCAGGTTATGTATATGGAAGAAGGTTTGTATCAAGCGGCGCTGCCGATGCATTTGATTACAGTGGTACCAATGCAAGATATACTTACGGGTTGATGATTAACCGCACTATGGGTAATGCGTCCGGCTTTGGCAAAATAGCAATCCAGGCTGCGTATTATGCACAATCAGGTAAAAACAGGGATGGTGTAAAAATGAAAGGTGCTTATCACTACACTGCGGCATTAACATATCAAAAAGGCAAGTTTAGTGTTACACCAGGTTACGATGTATTAAGTGGCAATGATGCAGCAACAACTGAAGATGAAAAATTTGACCCGCTGTACGGCACACCACATAAACACTGGGGATATATGGATTACTTCTATGTGGGTACAGGCTCGCCGGCTGGTGGATTAAATAATCCTTACTTCAAAATAAAATACGCCAGCAACCTCCTTACGCTTGGGTTAGACTATCATAATTTTTCTTTAAACAAAACAATGAAAAAAGCTGATGGTACCGATGTGTCTAAAAACCTGGGCAGCGAAATTGACTTTGTATTGAATTATAACGTAAATAAGTTTTCAAATATTGAGTTGGGGTATTCTGTAATGAATGCAAAGAGCAGTATGACATTTGCAAAAGGGCAGGCCACTACAGATGCAGTTGCAGATACGTATAAAAAAACAGGTAGCTGGTTTTACGCCATGTTTAAATTTACTCCCGACTTTTTCTACACAAAACCAGTTGCTATTAAGCAACCGTAAGATTTTAAAAATTTATTTAACTACTTAATACTACAACAATGAAAAATATACAATCAAAAATATTTACAATAACATTGGTGCTAATTTTAGCAGCACAATCATTCTCTTATGCACAACGCACCGTTAAACTGGGTTTTATTGCTTTAACAGATTGTGCCCCTTTAGTAATGGCTAAAGAATTAGGCCTGTTTAAAAAATATGGTATTGATATCGTATTAACAAAAGAAGCTTCATGGGCAGTAATACGGGATAAAGTTTTAAATGGCGAACTGGATGGAGCACATTGTTTATTTTCTATGCCCTTTTCTGTATATGAAGGTATTGGCGGTAAAGCAGGCAGCGAAATGCGTATTGCCATGACGTTAAATAATAATGGACAGGCAATTACATTATCAAAAGATTTTTGTGGTATAGTTGGTTTTAAAGAAACAAAAAAAGTAGCTGCAGCGGTTAAATCTGTTCAGGCACGTAAAGAAGTAACTTTTGCAATGACCTTTCCCGGTGGTACGCATGATATATGGTTGCGTAACTGGTTAGCAGCTTGTGGTGTAAACTCAAAATCTGTTGGCATTATAACCATCCCTCCACCCCAAATGGTGGCCAATATGAAAGTTGACAATATGGAAGGTTACTGCGTGGGTGAACCATGGAATGGTGTTGCCGCTGCACAAAATATAGGCTTTACAGAAATAGCAAGCCAGGATATATGGACAAACCATCCTGAAAAAGCTTTAGTGGTAAACAAAACATTTGCTGATACAAAAAAAGAAGATTTAAAAAATTGTATGAAAGCGATTTTAGAAGCCTGCAAATGGTTAGATGATATGGGCAACAGAAAAAAAGCAGCATCTATTTTAACTAAACCTAATTATGTAAATGCGCCGTTGGCAGTTATAGAAGCAAGGCTTTTGGGCAGTAATGATTTGGGCTGCGATTTAGGTGTGCAAAAATATGGTGCCGATAAAATGACTTTTTTCCGCAATGGAGATGTAAATGCACCAAGGTTAAGTTATGGTATTTGGTTTATGGCACAATACGTTCGCTTTGGGATGGCTGCTGCACCAAATTATAAAGCAATTGCAGATAAATTAATTATGGACGATTTGTATAAAGAAGTTGCCACCAGCATGGGTATTGCTGTGCCTGCAGATGGTATGAAAGCTTTTAAAACAAACCTGGAGCCAACATTATTTGATCCAAACAATCCGGCTCCTTATGTAGCCGCTGCTAAAAAATAATTTACTTATAAAATTACTATCATGATAAAAAATTTCTCAATAAAAACAATAAAATCCCTGCTGTACTTTTTGTTAGGCATGGGTATTTTACTTACACTCTGGTACATTGTATCAAGAGTTACAAAAAATGAAATTCCTTCTCCAAAAGATACCTGGTTAACTTTTAAAGAAGTAATACAAAACCCTTTTCAAAATGACCCTGATATTACAGGCATAGGCACCAAACTGTTAAGCTCATTAGGAAGGGTTGGTATCGGTTTTGGTTTAGGATGTTTAGTGGCAATACCATTAGGGTTATTAATGGGCAGCAGTAAAATAGTAATGAATATTTTTAACCCGATAGTGCAAATATTAAAACCTGTATCTCCGCTGGCATGGTTTCCTTTGGGGTTGGCCATTTTTCAAAATTCGCCAAAGGCAAGTGTGTTCATGATTTTTATTTGCTGCATTTGGCCAATCATAATTAATACTGCGTTTGGTGTGGCTTCTATTCCTGCCGACCATAAAAATGTAAGTAAGGCATTTGGTTTTTCTCCCTGGAAGTATATTTCAAAAATTATGATACCCTTCTCACTGCCACACATTTTTACGGGTTTAAAATTATCAATTGGTATTGCATGGATGGTAATTGTTGCAGGCGAAATGCTGTCTGGCGGACAAGGCCTTGGTTATTTTGTTTGGGAAGAAGGATTTAATGGTGGTAGTACTGCAAAAATTTTAGTAGCTATTATAATTATAGGGATTGTAGGGTTGCTGCTTGACAAACTTTTTTCTGCAATACAAAAAAGGTTTGCCTATACAGCATAATATTTTTTAGAAAGAAATTATACAGCAATGAATAAAAAAAACATAACAACCGCAGTAATTGTAGCAGTAATTATTGGCAGTTTATTAAACTTAATAAATAGCTACGATGCTTTTATAGAAGGTAAATTTTCAACTAAAAATATTTTTAAAATTATACTGACTTATATGACGCCGTTTTGTGTTTCCTTATATTCTTCTACAAAAGCATCAAAAAATTATAAAAGCAATTAATACTCAAGCAGTAAAAAATATTCACCTTATTTTAAAAATTTTAACTCACTAATATGACTACAGCAATTGAAATAGAAGCTCCGGTTACTGATCGAAAAAAAGAAAAAAAAATAAAACCAGATAGCAGTATCGAAATTAAAAATATTACCGTAAGCTTTAAAACCCCTAAAGGAGTTTATACAGCAGTTAAAGATATTTCTATAAACATAAAAAAAGGAGAGATAGTTGCACTCATTGGTCACTCAGGATGTGGCAAATCCACTTTGTTAAGTACTATCAGCGGAATGGTTACCCCCACAAGTGGTGAGGTAATTGCAAATAATAAAAAAGTCACCAAGCCCGGGCCGGACAGGGGATTGGTTTTTCAAAATTATTCTTTATTACCCTGGCTATCTGTTTATCGTAACATTTACGAAGCAGTGGATGCTGCACTGAAAAATAAATCTGCAATAGAAAAAAAAGAGATTGTAGAAAAATGCCTGACGATGGTAAACCTGCAGGAACATAAAACCAAATTGCCCGGTCAGCTTTCCGGCGGTATGAAACAGCGGGTGGCCATTGCACGGGCTTTTGCTATTAACCCTAGCATACTTTTATTAGACGAGCCCTTTGGTGCATTAGATGCTTTAACCAAAAGTAACATGCACGTTGAATTGTTGAAGCTGTGGAATTTGGATAACAGGGAAAAAACAATTGTCATTGTCACGCATGATATTGAGGAAGCCATCTTTTTAGCAGACAGAGTAGTGGTAATGAATAACGGCCCTGCATCTACAATAAAAGAAATTGTAGATGTACCACTGGCAAGGCCAAGAAATAAAAAAGACATTGTGCATCTTCCTGAGTACATGGAAACACACGATAAGTTATTGAGCCTGCTTATTGACAAATTTTCAATCGACGATATACATTAATAATAAATCATTCTGTAATAATTTTTTAAAACAACTACATGTCAACACCAATTACCAACAACCAGCCGCTTCCAAAGCTCAACATCTTTTCTTTAAAAGGTGTGCAGATGAAAACATTCCATGTTACATGGCTCACTTTTTTCTTTTGCTTTTTTGCTTGGTTTGGTATGGCGCCTTTAATGAAAATTGCTAAAGAACAATTACATCTTACCAAAGATCAAATTGGTAATATTCAAATTGCTTCGGTATCTGCAACCATTATTGCCCGGTTATTAATTGGCAGGCTGGTAGATAAATACGGGCCAAGAATAGTATATACCTGGTTATTAACGATATGTGCCATTCCTGTTTTATTAATTGGCACCAGTCATTCTTATATGTCGTTTTTATTGTTCCGCCTGGCTATTGGTGTTATTGGAGCATCATTTGTAATTACACAATTTCACACATCAGTAATGTTTGCCCCTAATATAAAAGGTACTGCCAATGCAACTGCTGGTGGCTTTGGTAATGCCGGTGGTGGTGCTGCTAATTTCTTTATGCCGATGATTGCATCAGGTTTTGTTGGCCTGGGTTTTTGCACTAAAGAAGATAGCTGGCGCTATGCCATGGTTGTGCCGGGTATAATGTTGTTGGTTTGTGCCTTCTTATATTACCGTTATACTAAAGATGCACCTGAAGGCAATTACAAAGAAACCGGTTACAAGGTTGATCCTAAAAAAAATACATTCTTAATTGCCATTAAAGATTACCGCACCTGGATATTAACTATTGCATATGCTGCATGTTTTGGCGTAGAAATTACAGTAGATAATTTTGCACCGATATTTTTTACCGATTCATTCGGCGCTTCATTGGCTATTGCAGGTATGTGCGCCGGTATTTTTGGCTGGATAAATATTTTTGCCCGCCCAATGGGAGGTATTGTTGCAGATAAAATTGGAAAAACCTGGGGATTCGATGGCAAATCTTTACTGCTTTCTATCTTATTATTACTGGAAGGTATTGGTTTAATATGGTTTGCAAAATCAGGCAACATCGGTATGGCCATTTTTATGATGTTCTTTTTTGGACTTAGTCTTAAAATGGCTAACGGTGCTACTTACAGCCTGGTTCCATTTGTAAGCCCGATGGCAGTAGGCAGTGTGGCAGGTATTGTAGGTGCCGGTGGAAATATTGGTGCTATGCTGATTGCATTTATGTTTAAAGCAAAAGCAACACATGCAACAAAAGTAGTTGTAGAAAATGGTGTTAGTAAAACAAAAGATCTCATTGATTACACAGCAGCATTTACTTTATTGGGATATATTATTTTGGGGATAGGTGTTGGTGTATTTATTTTTAGAACAATTACAGCAAGAAAAACAGCAGGTATAAAAGAGCTTGCATTAGTACCTGCAGAAGTAAAACCTTAAAGCAGGAATTTTTTAAAAAACAAAATGGATAAATCAGGCAACATAAACGGGCATACATCAGCACATAATCCTGCAGGCAACACCAGTACCTGTTGTTATTGCGGTGTGGGCTGCGGTATTGTAGTTAATAAAGATAAACTGGGCAGAGTAAATGTTGAAGGCGATAAAAATCACCCGGTTAATAAAGGGATGCTGTGCAGTAAGGGAATGAATTTACACTACACCGTAAATGACCTGACTGACCGGTTATTATATCCCGAAATGCGCTATGCAAAAAACCAGCCACGGCAAAGAGTTTCGTGGGATGTTGCTTTGGAAAGGACAGCTGCTGTTTTTAAAACACTCATTAATAAATACGGACCGGACAGCGTAGCATTTTATGCAAGTGGACAATGTTTAACAGAAGAATATTATGTAGTTAATAAATTGATCAAAGGATTTATTGGCAGCAATAACATTGATACCAACAGCCGTTTGTGCATGAGCAGTGCAGTGGTAGGTTATAAAATGAGTTTGGGAGAAGACAGTGTGCCGGTGAGTTACGATGACCTGGAATTATGCGATGTAATTTTTGTTGCCGGCGCAAACCCTGCATGGTGCCATCCTATTTTATGGCGCAGGGTGGAAGCTGCAAGAGAAAAAAATCCGGACTTAAAAATAATTGTAAGCGACCCACGCAAAACACAAACCTGTTCTTTAGCAAATGTGCATTTACAATTAAATCCCGGAACAGATATTACATTACACCATGCCATAGGAAGATGTTTGATTGAAGAAGGAAAAATTGATTTTGATTTTATCAGTGATAACACCAATGGCTTTGTAAAATATAAAGAGACCGTTTTTGAAAAAACTATTGAAGAGGCGGCAACAATTTGTGGTGTTACCGAAAACGATATTCGTTTAGCAGCTTTGTACATTGGTAATGCCAAAGGTTTTATTACCATGTGGACGATGGGATTGAACCAGAGCGTAGTGGGTGTAAACAAAAATTTATCACTCATAAATTTAAATCTAATAACCGGTCATATCGGTAAGCCTGGCTCGGGGCCATTTTCCTTAACCGGCCAACCCAACGCAATGGGTGGCAGAGAAGTTGGTGGCCTCAGCAATTTATTACCTGCACATCGTGACCTGTTAAATGAACATGACAGGAATGATGTAGAAAAATTCTGGCAAATTCCTTTGGGTACTATTCAACCGAAACCAGGATTAACAGCTACCGAAATGTTTGAAGCACTAAACGATGGTAAATTAAAAGCCATCTGGATCTTGTGCACAAACCCTTTAATCAGTTTGCCTGATGTACGCATTGCAGAGCAGGGATTAAAAAAAGCAAAGTTTGTAGTGGTGCAGGATGTAAGTAACAAACCCGAAACATTACAGTATGCCGATGTGGTATTACCTGCCGCTGCATGGACAGAGAAGGAAGGCACTATGACCAATGCAGGAAGATATATTTCGCACTTAAGTAAAATTGTAGATGCCCCCGGCGAAGCATTACCTGATGCAGAGATCATTTGCAACTTTGCAAAAAAAATGGGCTATGCTGGTTTTGATTTTAAAGACTCATCGGAAATATATGCCGAACATGCCGCATTAACAAAAGACACCAATATAGATATAAGCGGCTTGAGTTATGATATACTAAAAGAAAAAAGAGCCGTACAATGGCCATATAGGAAAGTTGACAGTTGTCAGTTGACAGTTAGTAAGAAAGAGAGTGAGTATTTGGGTACGCCAAGATTATTTACAGATCATAAATTTTTTACGCCGGATAAAAAAGCCAATATTCATTCCTTCAGCGATGAAAATAATTCCGAAGCATTAACACCGGAACATCCATTGATACTTACTACAGGACGCATTCGTGACCAATGGCACACGATGAGTAAAACCGGCAAGGTGAACAAACTGAATCAGCATATCAAAGAAAGCTTTTTAGAAATTCACCCTGCTGATGCTGCTAAACGGCATATTAAAGAAGAAGATTTAGTGGAAGTGTTTAATGGCAGAGGTAATGTAAGAGTAAAAGCAAAACTTACTACCGACATAAAACAGGGTGTTTGTTTTTTACCAATGCACTGGGGTAAAATTTTAAATAATGATCTTGTCAGGGCAAATAATATCACCAATAACCTGGTTGACCCTAAAAGTAAAGAGCCCGATTTTAAATTCAGTGCTGTTGAAGTGGCGCTGTATAAAAAAGCAAAACAAAAAATCATTGTAATTGGTGCAGGTGCAGGCGCCTGTGGTTTTGTAAGAAGTTACCGTGCTATTAATACAACAGATGAGATAGAAATCTTCAGTAAAGAAAATTTTCCTTTTTATAACCGGGTGTTATTACCGGATTATATCAGCGGTACATTGCCCTGGACCAATTTAATTAAGATGACCGATGCAGAGGAAGATGAATTTAAAATTAAACTGCATCGTGGTGTAAGCATTGCAAAAATTGATAAAGAAAATAAAACAGTAACAGACAGTAATAATGTTACGCACCAATATGATGTGTTACTGATGGCCACAGGAAGCAGGGCTGCCATGCTACGGGATATCCCTCCTATGAACGGCATCTTTACCATGCGTAGCCGCAAGGATGCAGATGATTTTAAAAATCATGTTGATGCAGCAAAAGGTAAAGTGATAATCGTTGGCGGTGGTTTGTTAGGTATTGAGCTGGCAGCATCTTTAAGAGAAGTGAATGTAGATGTAGTGGTAATACAACGTATATCAAGGTTGATGGACAGGCAGCTTGATCCATTGGGCAGCCAGTTATTACATGAAGAACTTACAGACAAAGGCGTTGATATTTATTACAACGATGAGATCGAACG
>JAYVJU010000013.1:0-6545 GCA_043769035.1 Ferruginibacter sp. | reverse complement strand
ATCCGTTTTGGTGTGCAGTGGAATTTTGTGAATTAACCGGGCATGAGTCATATCAGTTTTTAGTTTTTTAACACTATTTAGTTACCAGATCAAAAAAATCAGGTTACCTTTATGCCGTGAAAAAATTCTTCCTCACCATATTAACCATCGTTTACATGGCGCTCTCTTGTGGGATTGCTATGGAGATTCATTACTGCATGGGTAAGCAGGCTGGTGTGGAATTTTATGGCAGAGAGAGAGAGAAATGCGGCAAATGCGGTATGGTTGAAAAAACTGGATGTTGCCATGACGAACACAAATTTTACAAATTAGACGACGGGTATAAAAATGTTTCTAACGATATCAACTTTGCTACTCCGCAAACAGATATTGTTGCAGCAACTTACCCTTTATTCAACTGGCAGGTTGCCTCAACTGAAGTAACTGCTGTTGTAAATAATAACTCTCCACCAGGTTATGCGGAACCTTCTGCCTGTATAATGAATTGTGTTTTCCGGCTATAGACTTATTAATTGATCTGTACATCAGTAATGATAATTGCTGGTGCTATTTGCTGTTGCAAATATTTCAATCAATTAATAATTTAAAACTATAACAATGAAAACATTAAATATTTATGCTGCACTATTGTTCAGCATCTTCGCTATAAATTTTTCTTTTGCACAAGGCACAACAAAAAAAGAAACCATTAAAGTATGGGGCAACTGCGGTATGTGCAAAACCACTATTGAAAAAGCTGCAAAAAAAGCAGGTGCTGCTTCTGCAAACTGGAATGAAGACAGCAAGGAATTAAAAGTTTCTTACGCAGTAAATAAAACATCTTCTCAAAAACTACAGGAAGCAATTGCCAAAGCAGGCTATGACACACAGGATTTTACTGCAGACAATAATGCCTACAATAAATTACATGCCTGTTGTAAATACGACAGAAAGGCTGCCGATGCTTCAATACAGGCTGCAGTAACTGATACAGTAAAAGCTTATTCATGTTCTATGCACCCGGATGTAACAAGTGATAAAGCCGGTAAATGTTCACAGTGTGGAATGGATTTAACAAGGTCGAAGAAAGAACAGATGAAAATGGAAGTGATGAAGATGTACAGTTGTCCGATGCATGCAGATGTAACAAGTGATAAAGCCGGTAAATGTGTTAAGTGTGGGATGGACTTAAAGGAGAAAAAAGAAATCAGTAAACAATAAGATTGGAAGATTTAATAGTCTCAGGTTGTTATCGACCTGAGACTGTTAAATACAGTATTAAGATTTTTAAATTAAATAAGTTTATGAAAAAGATATTTTTTATGGTTGCAGTTTTTTTATCTGTTGCTGCAACAGCACAGGTAACGCATGTTACAATACAGGCCAGTGGGCTAACCTGCAGTATGTGCAGTAATGCCATTAATAAAGCCATCAAGTCTTTAGACTTTGTTAATAAGGTGGAAGCTAATATTAAAAAATCCAGTTTTGATATTTCTTTTAAACCAGGTACAGTTATTGATTTTGATAAACTGAAAATGAAGGTTGAAGACGCAGGCTTTTTTGTGGCTGTTTTTACTGCTACCATTAATTTTGATAATGTGACGGTGCAAAATGATACACATGTTGATGCAGGCTCAAATACTTTTCATTTTTTAAACATCAAAGGGCAAACCCTTAACGGAAATAAAACGATACGGATATTGGATAAAGGCTTTATTCCGGCTAAGGAGTATAAAAAGAATAGTAGCCTTACTAAAATGCAATGTTATAAAACCGGCGAAGAAAACGGCAAACGGATTTTTCACGTAACTATTTAAAGAAAAGATGAAAAAAATATTTTTAATCATATGCATACTTTCTGTGCGGTTTGTAAATGCACAGGAGTTGTATGTATTTACAGAGCCTGCAAGTAATATGGCGGCCAGAAGTATTGGGCTAAGGCTTAATACCAAGGTTTTTAAAATGACACATGATAATAAATTCAGTTCCTATCGGTTAGACCCTGAAATAATGATTGGTGTAAATAAAAACCTGATGGTTCATTTAAACGGTTATGCATCAGATATGTTTCAAAGTAATTTAAAAATTGAAGGGGCAAGCCTTTATGCCAAATACCGGTTTCTTTCAAGGGATGATATCCATTCACATTTCAGGCTGGCGGCTTATGGAAAAGTTTCCATTATAGATAACCCCACAGTACTTAATTCAATTGGCAAACATGAAATTCCTGATGGTAGTGGTGGCGTAATTGTCCATGACATTATTCATACCACCGTAAATAATGAAATAGATATTGATGGTACCAATTCAGGGTTGGCAACAGGTGTTATTGCTACTAAATTAATAAACAAACTGGCGGTATCAACTTCACTGGGTTATTTATACAGGCTCAATAATTTGCATAATAAACGGGAAGTAATTGTACCATGGCGTGCCATTAGTTACAGTTTATCTGCCGGGTATTTATTGTTTCCAAAGGAGTATACCAGTTATAAGCAAACCAATATAAACCTGTACACAGAATTTTTAGGCAACAGTACCTGGGACAATAAAAAGTATTTTATTGATATAGCACCGGCAATACAATTCATCATCAACAGTATTGCCCGGATTGATATTGGTTACAGAACGCAGCTTTCCGGTAATACACAACGCATGGCCAACTCCGCTTTTTTGGTAAGGGTGGAATATAATTTCCTGAATGTATTTTCAAAAAAATGAAAGCGCTATCTGCTATATTGAATACTTTTTTTAAATTGATAAAATCTTTATTCACAAAAAAACAATGTTGTAAATGAAAGTAATATTTTTTTTGATGATCACATTAGTATCGTCTGTTATTGGTGCCGCACAAATTAAACCGGGAACTATGGCACCGGAAATTTCTTTACCCAATGTAAAAGACAGTATCGTTAATCTGTCATCTTATAAAGGGAAAGTGGTGTTGATAGATTTTTGGGCAAGTTGGTGTGGGCCATGCAGACAGGCCAATCCATCAGTAGTTAGATTGTATAACAAACTTAAAGGTAAAGGGTTTGAAGTTTTTGGTGTTTCTATCGACAGTAAAAAAGCAAATTGGCTGAAAGCCATTAAGCAGGATAAAATAAAATATACACAGGTAAATGATAACGGTGGGTGGAACAGCACTGTAGCAGCAACATTTGGTGTAGAGCAGATACCAACCAGTTTTTTATTGGATAAGACCGGGAAGATAGTTGCAATAGATTTGATGGGTAAGGCCCTGGAAAATAAAGTGATGGAACTGTTGCAATAAACTAAAATGATTAAACAGTAGTCACCAGCAGATTTTTTACTACATCCTTACTCAATAGTTTTTTTTCTTTACGGTTTATTTTTACCTGGAAAGAATTGTCGAATGCTTCAATGCCTTCAACTGCAATTTCATCACCCAGTTTTATATTGTTTTTGGTAAGGTATTGTAAAAAACTATTGCTGTGTTCGGCAACACCGGTAAATTTTACTTTATCACCTTTGGTACATTCAAGCAAAGGCTTGCTGCTGTTTTTTATAAAGCGGCCTTTTGCATCAGGTATCAGATCGCCATGCGGATCGGCTTTTGGGTAACCTAAATGTTTGTCCAGGCTTTCTATCAGCTCATCGCTTATCACATGCTCCAGTTGTTCGGCAATTTCATGTACCTCATCCCACTTAAAACCAAGGTTGTTTACCAACCATACTTCCCACAGCCGGTGTTTGCGGATTATATTGAGGGCAATAGAACGGCCCTGCTCTGTAAGGCTTACCCCTTTTGACTTCTGGTAGCTGATGAGTTTCTTAGCCGCCATCTTCTTAATAAAATCTGTAACCGAAGCAGCATTAATTTGCAAGGTTTCGGCAAGGGCAGAAGTGCTCACCATCGCCCCTTTTTTTTCATGTAGCTTGTAAATAGCTTTAAGGTAATTTTCTTCCGCTAATGAGGTCATTAAAAATTTATTTCTGCAAAAATGACTTTTTTTTACGAAAAATAAAATTAGGTAAGCCTAATTATGTATTTTTGTTCAAGGAATAATTTTACAGAAACTTATTGAGCGCAATGAAAAAAGTATATATAGTTATAGCCGGCATCCTTTTGTCGGTTGTTTTAATACAGGCCTGCAGCAAATTACAACCTGCTGCACCTGATAATGATGCTTTATTGGACGGTCCTGTGGAAGGGCTGAGTTACGAACAAAACAGGCAATTCTTAAATGGTGATATTGCTTTTAATGATGAAATATTTACCAGCAAAACTGGTCTTGGTTCTATTTTTGTTGCCACAAGCTGCGGCAGTTGCCACGCCGGAGATGGCAAAGGCCACCCATTTACCACATTAACCAGGTTTGGACAAACCGATAGTACCGGTAATAAATTCTTGCATTTGGGCGGGCCGCAATTGCAAAACAGGGCGCTACCTGGTTTTACGCCAGAGCAAATTCCTGCTGGGGCAACATTTTCAAAATTTACGCCTCCGGCAAATACTGGTTTAGGTTTTTTAGAATTGGTTGCAGATGCAGATATAATTGCCATGGCCGATCCTACTGATGTTAATGGCGATGGTATTTCGGGTGTTCCCAATTGGATTGCTTTGCCATCTTTTATTACACCTGCTGCAAATGCCATTACTCAAAATGGAAAATACATTCATCGCTTTGGAAAAAAAGCAGCAGCGTATAATTTACAGCACCAAACTGTAAATGCATATAACCAGGATATGGGGATTACTTCTTCCTTTGCTACAAAAGATGTTTATAGTGGTTTGGATATTGACCCTGAAGTGAGCGATAACACAGTGCATAATGTGGTGTTTTATCTGCAAACATTAAAAGCTCCTATACAGCGTAATCAAAGTGATGCGGCAGTGATACAGGGAAAAAATATTTTTATACAAACCGGTTGCGAAAGTTGCCATAAGCAAACTTTACAATCAGGTACTTCACCTATCGCATCCTTATCAAACAAAATTTTTCATCCTTACACTGATTTATTACTGCATGATATGGGTACAGGAATGGATGATGGTTACACAGAAGGCAATGCCAAAACAAATGAATGGCGTACGCCACCACTATGGGGTTTAGGTTTGTCACCCAATTCGCAGGGAGGGCAATTTTTTTTACTGCATGATGGCAGGGCAAAAACTATTGAAGAAGCTATATTGTTGCATGGGGGAGAAGCAACTGCAAGTAAAAATAAATTCGACCAGCTTAATGCGGCAGATAAAAATGCACTGCTTAAATTTTTAAATTCTTTATAAAAATGGACAGGAAGGATTTTATAAAAAGTTGCGGCTTTGCCTGCATGGGTGGCACTGCAATGGTAACATTGTTACAAAGTTGTACTGCAACAAAAATAGGCAGCGCAAAAATTTTGGGAGATGACCTGCTTGTGCCGCTTACCAGTTTTGAAACCAAAGCCGGTAACGAAAAGCATTATAAAAAATATGTGGTGGTCCAAAATGATTTGCTGCAATACCCCATTTGCGTTTACCGCATAAATGCAAATGAATACTCGGCGTTATGGATGCGTTGCAGTCACCAGGGGGCAGAATTACAGGTATTTGGCGATAAGCTGCAATGCCCGGCGCACGGTAGCGAATTTGATAGTAAGGGCGACATACAAAATGGACCTGCCATTACAAAACTCAGAACCTTTCCTATAGTTATTGAAAAAGAGCAACTTAAAATTTCATTAAAAGCAGTATGATAAAATTTTTTACCATAACTACGATTACATTTTTGTTTTGCAATATTGCAGAGGCGCAAATTGATCCTTCGTTATTAAAAAGAATACCAAAAGATACGGTGCAACAAATGATGAATATGGATGCGGTGTACAGCCGCCCGTTTGTATCAGTAGGTAAACTGCCGGTTTCTGTTGGCGGATACCTGGAAACCAACTGGCAGCATTTGGGAACAGATGGTATTTCGGAAGGGCACCAGTTTCAGTTTAGAAGGGTAACCTTATTTGTTTCATCTACTATTGGTAAACGATTAAAGTTTTTAAGTGAGATAGAATTTGAAGATGGCGGAAAAGAAATTGCGGTGGAGTTTGCAGCGCTGGATGTGGAATTACATCCCTTATTAAATTTACGTGGCGGTATGATCTTAAATCCTATTGGAGCTTTTAACCAAAACCACGATGGCCCTAAATGGGAATTTATCGACCGGCCCATTTCCGCTACGCAACTATTGCCTGCTACATGGAGCAATGCAGGTTTTGGTTTGTATGGAAAACATTATAACAAAGACTGGATGTTTGGCTATGAATTATATGCATCAGGAAGTTTTGATAATTCAATAACAGATAACATAGCAAATAAAACATTTTTACCGGCGGCAAAAAATAATCCCGAACGTTTTGAAGAAATAAACAGCGGACTACCTTTGCTTACTGCAAAAATTGCTGCAAAAAATAATAAAGTGGGAGAGCTTGGATTGTCATATATGGGTGGCGTGTATAATAAATTCCAGGATGATGGATTGCAACTGGATGATAAAAGAAGGGTGGATGTTTTTGCAGTTGATTTTAATACAACGATCTCTAAATTAAAAACATTTATTACCGGC
>JAYVJU010000012.1:0-23390 GCA_043769035.1 Ferruginibacter sp. | reverse complement strand
GGCAATCAATTTACGTTTACTAATACCAGTAATATTGCCGCTGGCGCATTGCAATACACTTGGGATTTAGGAGATGCAAACAATGCAATAACAACCGATGTTACTCATACCTATGGCGGCGAGGGTAGCTATCTTGTAAGGCTATTGGTAACTGCACCAGGTGGCTGTATGGATAGTAGTAAGTTTAACGTGGTGGTTAACCCAAGCCCTGTATCAGCTTTTGCAATAGATGCACCTGAACAGTGTTTTAAAAATAACTCGTTTGTATTTAATACAACAAGTACAGTGGCTTCTGGTATATTAACCTATACCTGGGATTTTGGAGATGGCACATTTGATAACTCCAGTAATATTACACATAGATACCTGTTGCCGGGTACCTACCTGGTAAGACTTACCGCAAGGGAAACTAATGGCGGCTGTACCGATGACAGTTCTTATACTGTAATTGTAAATCAAAGTCCGGTTACCGGATTTGCGATAAATAATAATACACAATGCTTCCCTGGTCACCAGTTTGTATTAACAAATGGCAGCACTATATTATCTGATACATTGCTTTATAGCTGGTATATGGGTGATGGCGTAATTAATACTGCTAAAGACATTAATTACAGTTATGCAAAAGATGGTAACTATACCATAAAATTAGTTGCAGCAACGCTGGTTGGTTGCCAGGATAGTATTGTTCGTAATGTAACGGTGCATCCAACACCAAGAGCAGATTTTACCATCATGCCGGTATGTGAAAATTTACAGGTGCCGATAATCAACAGAACGTTTAATAATACACAATCAACAATAAATTATTTGTGGGATTTTGATAATGGGCATCTGGATAATGTTAAAAGTCCTGTGTACAGTTATCCTCTTGCCGGTATTTATGATGTAAAATTAATTGTAAGTACGGTGCAATGTCCTGTATCTTTTGATACAGCAACACATACTGTTACTATTGATGCCGCAGCAAACGGAATTGTTTATGCAGATAAAGATGCCGCATTTAATTTCCCCGAACAATTGCAGGCAAGAGCGATTGGAACCAGTGTTATATGGACACCGGCCACCAACTTAAATAACCGCTTTAGTTTTACACCGGTATTCAGTGGTATTACTCCTCAGTTATACACTATACAAATAAAAACTGCAACGGGTTGTTTAACTGTAGATACACAATTGGTTAAAACACATAAGAAGATAGAGATTTATGTGCCTACAGGATTTACACCTGGTGGCGATGGTATAAATGAAAGGTTGCGTCCGGTATTAATTGGTTTTTCAAAAGTTAATTACTTTAGAATTTACAACCGCTGGGGCAAAATGCTGTTTAGTATGAATAGCGATAAACCAGGTTGGGATGGAAAAGTTGACGGACAACCTGCAGAAATGCAAACTGTGGTATGGATGATTGAAGCGGTGGATATAGATGGCAAAGTACACAACCGGCAGGGTACTACAATTATTATCAGGTAATATATTTTTATAAAAAATCAACGGGCACTGTATATAGCAGTGCCTTTTTTTATTAATTTTTAAAAAAAATATCATAACCAAACCTGATAATGGTACCGGCAATAACCAGTAAAAAAAATACACGGATAAATTTATTGCCTTTTAAAATGGCTAACCTTGATCCGATAAGTGATCCTGTAAAATTAAAAACCGCCATTGGTATGGCATACTGGTAAAGAATATTTCCGCTGCCGCTAAAGAATACTATAGAACCAAGGTTGGTGCTTACATTAACTAATTTTGAATGAGCGCTGGCTTTTAAAAAATCAAATCCCAAAACACTGATGAAGAAGAGTATCATAAAGCTTCCGGCGCCGGGGCCTATAAAGCCATCGTAAAAGCCTATAAGTATTGCAAAGGCCACTGCATAAAAAGTGGTGTTTTTTTTGTTGACCGTTTTTGTTGTTGCAATACCAAAATCTTTTTTGGTATAAGTATAAATGGCAACAAGTATCAACATGCAAAAAATTACTGGCTTCATAAAGCTGTTGCTTACTAAGCTTACAGTTTTAGATCCTGCATAAGCAGCCGCTAATGCAATGCTGCACATCAGTGCCATTAATTTCCATTGTATGTTTACTTTTAAGCTGTACTGCAGTGCGGCAATGGAAGTGCCGAATATTGAAGGGATTTTTGTAGTACCTAAAACTGATGCCAATGGATATTGTGGCAGCGTTACCAATGTTACAGGAGTTTGTATCAGCCCGCCGCCACCAATGATCGAATCAATAAAGCCTGCTGCAAATGCACCGGCACAAAGTATTATTATTTCCTGGCTGATCACTTGCTGTAATTTCTTTCGCCAAATAATAAACTGCCTATACGAACCATGTTACTACCTTCTTGTAAAGCGATCTTGTAATCGGAACTCATGCCCATGCTTAAGGTAGAAAGTTTAAAGTTTAAAGTTGAAAGTTGAGTGTTTGCATCAAAGCATTTTTTTAATTCCTCAAATTCTTTTCGTATCAGGTCTTCGTCGGTAGTAAAACTTGCCATACCCATCAGCCCAATAATATTTACGTTTTTCAATTCGTGTACTGAGCCTGTCGAAGTATCGTGTAATTGTTTTAATTCGGGTATATCAAAACCAAACTTTGTTTCTTCTTTTGCAATATGTACCTGCAACAGGCAATCAATTACCCTGTTGTTCTTTAATGCCTGCTTATTGATCTCTTTTAATAAATTAAAACTATCCACACCGTGAATTAAATGCACAAATGGCGCAATGTATTTTACTTTATTACTTTGCAGGTGGCCAATAAAATGCCAGCGGATGTCTTTTGGGAGTTGCTCATGTTTTTCTACCAGTTCCTGCACATAATTTTCGCCAAAATCACGTTGCCCAAGATTGTATAGTTCAAGAATATCTTCAACAGGTTTTGTTTTGGAAACAGCAACGAGTGTTACATTGCTGCCAAGCTCCTTAATTATTGAAAGAAAATTTTGTTTATTTATTGCCATCAGGCAAAAATATAAAATGTTTACTCCCTTATTGAAGTAATTATAATTTTTGCATGCCAGGTTTCTCTATCAGAGCTGCTTTTTGGAAAATATATATACTCATAATCCTGGTTAGTGCACCTGTAACTTGTTTTATAATTATATCCCGGAGTGTAAGTGCTGGTAGTAACCTTACGGGTGCCTTGCCAGTAACCAACCACCGCCCCTTGTGTATATTGTTCTGTTCGGCTGCTGCTGGTTGTACTGCCAGCTACTGTACCACTTATTACTACTGTTCCGCTTCCATTGCAAGCGGGGCAAAACCCGTAAAACTCTTTCATTGTGTGACTGCTGTTTTTCCATTCATTATTTCTGATATTACCAGACCTGCCATCGGCTGTGTGAAATGCACCATTCCAGCTACTGGTTTTTACAAAACTTGCCACACCATCTTTTGTTAATACTGTATTTATTGTAGCAACCAATTCTTGTGTGTTTGATGATACCATTTTGCCATTTTCATAATATCTTGATTCGGTTTTATAGCGATCGTAAAATACACAGTTACCATGCCAGCCTTTATCTTCAATATAGTATCCCTTACTGCCTGATGTTGGTCTTCCACGGCTTAGCAGTATGTTCAAATTATCATAATTCTGTACTGTTAAGTATCCTTCTTTAAAATCGTTATATGTACAGGTAGTTAAATAAACTCTATGGACAATGTCCTGATTTATGGCAGTACCACTCATCAATTCGCCTTCTTTAAAAAGCCCGTACCTGTCTTTTTTGCCTGCCAGTAATAAGATGCCATAACCATTAGGTTGGTTATTTTTTATGTAGCCGGTGTAAGTTCCTATCTTTTGGTTTTGCTTTGTTTCGGTATATACAATTTTACCAAAACCATTCACTTTGCCATTGCTTACTGGCCCGTCAATAAGCATGCTATCGTTAGCCTGTATTCGTTGTGTAAACATGGTATCGTAAGGATATACACCCGTTTTGCCTTGTTCTATAACTGTACCGTAGCAAAAAAGCTGGCGCACAACCTCGTTATGTTTCAGCAGTTCATAGCTTCCTGGTGTTTTGCCCCAGCTGATATTGGATAAACCCCATTCAACCGGCCTGCCCATCATTAACCGGCCTAAATAAATACCATTGGCAGGCCAGTTTTTTCTTTTCACTTCCACTACAACTTCTTTTTTGTCATTGCCAAAATCATCGGAAACATAATTAACTGTATCGGCATTTTTATAAAAGCTGATTATGCCTTTTCCCTTAATATCCTGTGAGGGTGAAAAATCACCGGTATAGGTATAGCTATCATAGCCGTACGCAAGCCACTCATCTGTAAAACGGCTAAACCAATTTAGCGAAAGCCCCTTTATCATTTCTTCGTCTGTGAAACTAATACGGCCTTCATATTTTTTGAAATCATAGAATGTTCCTCCGCTCTTCAGCCGGTCATTTTCAAATTCGCCAACGTAAATGCGGGAAGGTTTAAATGTATTTATTTTTTCAAAACCAGGGATGCCTTTTGCCAGCGAAAAAAGAAAATCGCCTGGACGTGAATCATTGTTGTCAAAATAAACTTCTATGCCCTTGCCCATAAAGTTCCCTTTTTTATCAAGCTGGCCTATGTAATAGCCTCTGCCTGGCTTCTTCATAACACCAATGCCATCTTTACATTCGCCTTTAAGGCACTCCTGCGAAAAAGAAATTGTTACTGTTAGTGTGCAGGCTAATATGAATAGGAAACATTTTATTTTCATCTGCTTAAATGTTTTTGTAAGTATTACAACAAAATTCTTTTTTCTTCACCGGTTATCAGGTTTATAATGTTTAAATTAAACCAGCATTTGTTAAACATGCCGCTTTTGACTGTATAGAAAAGATACTTACCTGCCAACTCTATTGATTCTTCTTCGTTAGGCCAATTCAGCAGAATATTTTCTTTTGATTTGCCTTCTATCTTTCCGGTTTTAAGGTTAATAAAATAATACATCTCTTCCGACCGCAGTTGGTTATTGGTAAGCCTGTTTTTTGTAGCGCCATAAATCAACAATTTTGAACCGTCTTCAGATGCCTTTGTTTTAATCTGGTCATACAAATTGCTAATGCCTGATTCCTCATCAAAATCAGCTTTATTCAGGTTAAACAATTTTAGGTAGGCATCATTTCCTACCCTGAATCTAAATACTTGAAAAGGAGATGTCATACCTCCGTGTAAGGATACTAATCCTAAACCTGGAAAACCATCATAAACCAGTTTTGCACCTTGGCTTACAGAATCTTCATGCACATACGCTATTCCAAAAATGTTTATTAAAAATACCCTGCGGTTAATGGTATCATAGCGTAATTGAGAACTTGATATCCTTTGTACACCTTTAGGAGAGTCCTTAACCCACTTGTCATCTTTTTTAATGAGTTCTTCAAATCCTTTTACATCATAAACCGAAATATCCTCAGGTAATTTGCTTTCCCCCAAACGCCATGTTTTTTTAAATGCTGTTTTAAATGGTATGGGTGAAAAACTGTATAAAGTCCCTAAATCATATGTAAACCCGGGGTTGGGTACCTGTTTTGCAGTGTTAAGATTGTAAACAAAGTGCAGCAAGAAATCTTTTCCATAGTAGCCTGAATCTTTTTTAACCACAAGGTAAAGGCTGTCTTTAAATCTTATTTTATGGGTAGAATAATTGCATAACTGGGCAGTTAAAGCAAATGGCAGCTTAAGCAGGCATATTAAAATGATTATTCTTTTCATATAAATATAAAACTATTAGTTTTTACAAATATTAAAATACCTTCCGTTGGGTATTTTAATAAAAAAACCGCCATCTGGCGGTTTTTTATTAAAAGTTCTTTATTTTTTTTATTTCAAGATAGAACGGCTTATCACAATTCTTTGCACTTCACTTGTTCCTTCATATATCTGTGTAATTTTTGCATCCCTCATCATACGCTCTACATGGTATTCCTTTACAAAACCATAACCACCGTGTATTTGTACGGCTTCAGTTGCGGTCCACATAGCAGTTTCGCTGGCAAAAACTTTTGCCATGCTGCCACTAAGTGTGTAATCAAGGTGTTGGTCTTTTTCCCATGCAGCTTTAAGGCAAAGCATTCTTGCACATTCAATTTTTGTAGCCATATCGGCCAGTTTAAATTGTATGGCCTGGTGATGCATAATTTCTTTACCAAAAGCTTTACGTTGTTTGCTATATGCAAGTGCCAGTTCGTAAGCACCGCTTGCAATGCCCAATGCCTGGGATGCGATGCCAATTCTTCCGCCGGCAAGGGTCTTCATAGCAAATGTAAATCCAAATCCATCCGCACCAATGCGGTTTTCTTTGGGCACTTTTACATCATTAAATAAAATGCTGTGCGTATCACTTCCACGTATGCCGAGTTTATTTTCTTTAGCACCAACAATAACGCCAGGCCAGTTTTTTTCTACAATAAAAGCATTAATACCACGGCTGCCCTTACTTACATCTGTTTGTGCAATTACCAAATATACCGAAGCGGAGTTGCCATTTGTGATCCAGTTTTTTGTGCCATTCAACAAGTAATAATCGCCTTTATCTTCGGCTGTAGTACGTTGAGAAGTGGCATCACTTCCAGCTTCCGGTTCGCTCAATAAAAATGCACCAATGTATAATTCATCATCTTTTTTCCCATGCGCCAGTGGGGTTAAATATTTTTTCTTTTGTTCTTCATTACCATATTCCTGCAGACCATAACAAACCAGGCTGTTGTTTACACTCATACAAACACTAACACTGGCATCTACTTTACTAATTTCTTCCATTGCTAAAACATAGCTTACGGTATCCATTCCGCCGCCACCATATTCTGGTTTTACCATCATGCCCATAAACCCAAGTTCGGCTAATTTTACAATCTGTTCTTTAGGAAATTTCTGCAACTCATCCCGTTCAATAACGCCGGGCAGGCAATCAGTAACTGCAAAGTCTTTTGCAGCCTGTTTTATCATCAGCTGTTCTTCTGTAAATTGAAAATCCATATCAATCGTTTTAGTTAGTTGAGGTACAAAAATAAGCTATGCAGCCTACCAAAATATTGATTGCAGGGGATATTTTTTGTAATGTGCATTTATTCAATACTCAGCAATATTATGCTACTTTTTATAAACAGTCCAGCTACTTTTCAGCCTTTATCAACAAGCAGCGACTTTAGTAGCATTCTTGTGTAGTTTACAATATCAAATGAAGACGTACACCATGCTTACTTTTGTATCTTTGCACATCAATTTTTAAATGGAAAAAGCACAAAATAATCTTAAAGTACAAAAAGTAGTTGCGGTAGTTTCAATAGTGCTGTTTATTGTAAAAATTATTGCCTGGTACCTCACCAGCTCTGTGGCCATTTTAACTGATGCTTTAGAAAGTATTGTGAATGTAGTTGCCGGGTTAATAGGCGTATATAGCCTTTATGTATCTGCTAAACCAAGAGATTACGATCATCCCTATGGACATGGTAAAGCAGAATTTATTTCGGCAGCAATTGAGGGTACGTTAATAACTGTAGCTGGGTTCGTTATTATTTATGAAGGCATTAATAACCTGCTGCATCCGCATACTTTAAAAAAGCTGGACTATGGAATTATTTTGGTGGCGGCTACAGCAGTCATCAATTACATTGCAGGAGCCCTTTGTATTAAAACCGGCAAAAAAAATAATTCACTTGCATTAGTGGCAAGTGGTAAACATTTACAATCCGATACCTGGAGTACAGTTGGTATTGTTGCCGGGCTTGTGTTGATGTTTTTTACAAAAATTTTCTGGATAGATAGTGTTATAGCGGTGCTTTTTGCACTGATCATAATTTTTACAGGGTATAAAATTGTACGCAGTTCTGTTGCTGGTATTATGGATGAGGCCGATGAAGTGATTTTAAAAAAACTGGTAGCTCTTTTAAATATTAACCGTAAAGAAAACTGGATAGACCTGCATAACCTGCGGATAATAAAATATGGTGCAAACTTCATCTTGATTGCCACTTTACACTGCCCTGGTATTTGAATGTACATGAAGCACATGGTGAAGTTGATTCTCTGTCGGCATTGGTAAAGGAAGAGTTTGGCGAGTCGGTTGAATTATTTGTACATTCGGACGGATGCCTGGATTTTAGTTGCGCTATCTGTTTAAAACAGCAATGTGCTGTACGTAAATATCCTTTTGATAAAAAAATTGAATGGACTTTAGAAAATATTTCCAGCAACAATAAACATAAAGTAACTTCATAAAAAAACTCCCGTCAGGGAGTTTTTTTATGAAGTATAATAAGGCTGGCTATTGCGTACTTAAAATATTTTTAACAAGTACTTCGCCTTCTGTAAATAATTTTATATAATAAATCCCCATTGATAAAAGCTGTAAATTTTTATCAATAACATTCAATCCTTTTTGTAACAACAAGGTCTCTGATAAAATAACCTTTCCGGTATTGTCAAACAGCATAAGGGTTGACTTTTGTGCTTTGGTAGCGGCAATATTTAATGCCAGTTTATTTTTATCAAATAACAATTGTGCATTTGTAATATTTAACGATTGGCTCTTTTTGGAAGCGATAGAAATTATGTTACTGTATTTTCTGGTATTGTCTTTATCAGCCATAATAAGCCTGTAGTAATTTATTGCTGCAAGAGGATCTGTATCAGTAAAATAATAATTAACAATTGATGAACTAAAACCGCTTGCAGTTACAGTGCCTATAGCTTTAAACTGCAGCCCGTTACCGCTCCTTTCGACGGTAAAGTGGCTGCTGTTATTTTCAGCAGCAGTTTTCCATTGCAGTATATTTTTACCATTATTCTCTTTAACATTAAACTCTGTTAATGTAACAGGCAAAGGGGCGGTAAATTCTGCATAGCCTAAATCAGGAGCTAAACCCGAGTAAGAAAGGCCGATATCAACTCCAAGGTCAATCAGCGGTGATGCCGGCAGTAATTGAAAATTTGTTGCACTATCAAACAAGGGGTCAATTGTTACCCCACCGGCGTAATTGTAATTGGCAGGATCTCCGCCGGGCCACCACGGCAGATTAATGTTACCATTGTTAACTGCATTATTATTTAATACCTGTACATTATCCATACTGGTAGTGTCTCCACCCTTTAGCCAGGCTCCGGGGAAACCTGTTACTATATTGTTTCTTATTTTAACATTAGTTGCAGCCCCACGGTTAATAGAAAAAAGATGTATACCAACCCAGGGTGCCCTGCCGGTATCTGCAAGAATTGTATTATTATCAATTTCCAGGTTTGTTATTACAGCATTTTGGGTGCCTTCGCTAATCAGCATAACACCTCCTGAAGTTCCGATACCAGCGCCGTAGGCAAGTTGTGAGAATAAATTTTTCCTGATCTTACAGTCAGATACAAGGGATGAATCCCTTGTATTAAACTGCACGCCGCAGGACACCCGGCTTATTATGTTACGCTCTACAATTGCTGATTCGGTGCCGAATTCAAAAATAATTCCACTTTCATATTTACTGTTCAGTGTATCCTGGCTTATTGTGTTGTCATGTATCCAGATGCTGTATGGGTATGTACCTTTTGTACTGAAATTAAAATCAACACTGCCCTGTATAGTATTATTGTAAATTTCTAATCCCTGCGTATGGAAAAGTTCAATGCAAAAATCCCAGCCGGCATCACCGGGATGATCTCCCCCAAAAGGGATTTTTTTGAGTATATTATTATAAATTTTGCATCCTTTCAAATAACCGTCGTTGATATATTTAATCGGCCATCCATTTTGTCCCTGTGGTCTGCTGTTTTGGGTAATGGTATTATTATATATCAACATACCCACCTGGCCGCCAATATTCAAACAGCCCCTGCCATATATGCCTACAGTAGTATCACCATATTCGGCGCAATTATTTACAATATTATTATAAAACTTATTTCCCGTTGCATAAAAAGAATCGGGAGGAAAATTTGTAAAATCAACCCGGCCGCTAAAAATCACTCCCCTGTCTTTAAAATCTACAATAGTACAATTATAAATACTAACATTACTTCTTCCATTTACAACAATAGCCATGTAAGAAGCAAGGTTTTGACCGTCGAATTTTAAATTACTGATATGCTGGTTGCCATCTACACCCTCTGCTTCGGAACTGAGTTTTAATGTTTCAATAAAAGGATTGGCCAAAATGCTTTTAATAATTGAAACATCCCCTTCGCCTTCTATACTTACACCTGCATTTAAAACACACTGTTCGGTTTCTGTATAAGTGCCTGCCTTTACATGAATAATGTCTCCAGCTGTATGTACAGTTACAGTGGCCATATGTAAGGTTAACCAGGGATTGTCAATAGTCCCAACTCCTGTTGTATCATTGCCGGTGGGGCTAATATACCAGGTAGTGCTATGCCCGTTAAAGGCAAAACAAAACAGTAAACAAAGGTTTAAGAAAATGGCATACCTGTATTTTCTTAAATACAAAGAGATAAGGTTCATTTTAAGAATTTAATTTAACGTATACAGTTAGAACGTTTACACTAAGGCTACGAAGGAATTGCTGAAAATCAGAGCAGGTATTGAATTAAGGTTTTGGTCTGTTAGGACACACAATATAAAACCATAATTTGTAAAAACCATACTTATCAACACTTTTTTTTATAAATGTAAATTGATTTTAAAAGTGTAATTGATAGCCAACCTGTTAAATGCAATATGGATAATATTGTTGCATGTTTAACGAGGGGAGATAATATGATATATTTAATAAAATAATTAAGATGGCAATGCCACATTGCCGGAGTAAATTTATTTTATGCGATACTGGTTTTCGATTACGGGATACAGATCAGGTTTATTAAATCTGGTATAAATAAAAACCCCCTTATGGTTTAAGGGGGGTATAAAAAAGATAAATTTATCAATCGTCTCCTAAAACATTTTTAACCAATACCTCATCTTCTGTAAATAATCTTATATAGTAAATAGCCTTTGATAAAGGCGGTGTTTTTTCATTAATTGTATTTATTCCGGTTTGTAATATAACAGAACCGGTAAAAATATTTCTTCCGTTATTGTCAAACAGCATAAGGCTTGCTTTTTTATTTTGTGTGGAATAAACACTTATCTGCAGGTTATTTTTTGCTGTGGATAAATGTGCAGCTACAATACCAGTAGTATGGATCTTTTTACCAGCAATAGAAATTACTTTACTGTATTCCATACTGTTATCCTTGTCAACAATAGTAAGCCTGTAATAATTTATACCTGCTAAAGGATTGGCGTCAATAAAATTATAATTGACAGCTGCAGTACTAAAACCGCTTGCTGTAACAGTTCCAATTGCACTGTAATCGGTTCCGTTACTGCTTCTTGCAATAGTAAAGTAATTACTGTTTACTTCTGTTTCGGTTTTCCAGAGCAATAAATTTTTTCCCTGGTTTTCCAATACCGTAAAATCAACCAGCGTTACTGGTAATGGAGCACCAATTTCAATGTAACCTTTTTCTGGTGCTGTACCAGAGTAGGGAAGCCCAACATAAACACCTGTATTAACGCATGGAGAAGTTGCCTGCAGGTGAAAATCGGTGGCAGAAACAAACAGAGGGTTTACGGTAGTGTTATTGCTGTTGGTATAGTTACCAGGGTTACCCGCAGGCCACACAGGTATATTTGATCCGTTACCCCATGCATTGTTATTAGTTACCGTGGTATGGTTTAAATTGGTGTTGGTATTGCTGCCCTGTAACCATGCACCATTAAATCCGTTTACAATATTATTGCGGATAAAAAGACTGTCGCCATTGCCATAAGGCTGGCTTGTAAAATCTAAACCAACATATGGAGCATCACCAGCCTTAGCAATAATAGTGTTATTGTATATCTGCATATTTTTTATTTGCGGATCATCAGTTCCTTCACTAATAACCAATATGCCGCCCGATGTTCCGATTCCATTCCCCTGATATATATTACTGCAAACATTTTTCCTGATAATGTTATTAAGTATATACGAATATCCTCCAACCGGAGTACCACCCGGGTTGGGCAGGTTATCGCCACCATAATCATTAACACCCCTTGTACAATACTGTATAAAATTGCTACGGTTATTTACGGTATTATTTTCTATTAAGGCACTTTCTGTTCTGAATTCTAAAATAATACTGCTTTCGTGATTGGAGTTAAGCACAGGGTGAGTTAACAGGTTATCATGTATCCATACGCTGTAGGCGTAGTTACCTTTATAGTTGTAGTTCAAATCTATACTGCCTTGTATGGTATTGCCATAAATTTCAAGACCTTTTATGTTAAAGAATTCTATGGCAAAATCCCAACCGCCCTCACCGGGGTAAGTGCCATGGTATGGTTTTTTGGTTATGATATTATTGTAGATTTTGCAACCTTTTAACCAACCCTGGTTCCAGTATTTAATAGGCCATCCATTAAATCCATTAGGCCTTTCTGTTTGCTGGATGGTGTTCCCGTAGATCTCCATGCCATTTTGAAATCCGATATTTAACGAACCCTGACCAGTGCCACTGGTAGTTTCATATGCTGCCGAATTTGTAATAATACTGTTATAAAATTTATTCCCCGTTGCATGATTGTATCCAACATCAGTTCCAGGATTATCGGTATTAATGCCATTGAATATAACCCCTCTTTGCCGCCAGTTACGAATGTTACAATTATATATTTGCACATTACTTCTGCCCGTAACCCAAATGGCCACCCATGTTTTAAAAGAAGATTCGGAAACATAGCCTCCATCAAATGTTAAACCCGAGATATGCTGGTTGCCATTTGTGCCATCACCTGAATTTAATTCTAAAAATACACTCCATGTACCTGTTTGAGTACTATTGATTATTGTGGTAGCATAGCCATCACCTTCAATACTAACACCCACAGCTAAATTGCATGGCTGCGTTTCAATATAAGTACCTGCATTTACATGGATAATATTACCTGTTCCGGTAACTGTTGTGGTTGCTTTATTTAATGTTTTCCAGGGATTGGCTATTGTGCCGTTACCTGTTGCATCATTACCGGCTGCACTGATGTAATAAGTAATAGCATGTGCCGATTGTGCAAAACAAAAAAGAAAAATGAGGAGTGTGATTATACAAGGCACACTCCTGTTAATGAAAAGATGATTGGATTTCATTTTTTTGGTTTTAGATGGATATTGTTATTTAATCAGTACAATAGCCTAACAAGCGATTGTAATTTGTTTATGCTGAAAAATGAAAACCGGTTACAAAAAATGCAGGTAGCTACTACAATTTATTAGTACTAATAAATTAAAATGATATTAAGAATGTGCGACACATCTTACATCATGATAAAGTAAGCCAATTTCATCATTTCAAATTTGCATGCTTTGCTGGAGTGGGGGAGTATAGGGGATAGGAAATAGAGGGTATTGGAAAATATAACAACTCTAAGCTGTATTCTCAAATGCACCAATATGTCTAACTTGAAAAAAAATAATCGAATCAGAAAAAGATTTTCTGATTTTAATGTGAGTGTAAAAATTTGTTTTCATTGGATATTTTAATTTTAAAGCGGATTTCTCAGTAAAGTTTCAAAAATTATACCAATCTGTTAAAATGAATGGCGCAACTTTAAATATTAATATCTTCAATATAAAAAATATCCTATCTTATCTTTTCAATGTATAATTATTATTTAGCTATTTATTTTTTACAACTTATAAGTCGTCTGTAATCAGCAACGTTAAGCTGGTATAATCATTATTTATAATTCCCTGATTTTAAAAATGGAGCTTGCCCCATTATTGGCAATGCCATGTAAGTAATATTACTAAGTGGTTATTTATTTAGCACCTGTAAGGAAAATATCAATGTTCAAAGAGTTTAGCAACTCCCAATGCAGCAGTCATAACCACATTCATTTAACCCGTAGAGCTTCCTGTTCGGGATTGATGCTTGCAATTACAATACCTGTTAATAAATAGAATTACCTAAACACAATTCTTATAAGATTGTGATGAAAAGATGGATATTCATGTTATAAATTCCCGGGGTTAATTTTTTGAGGCGTTGATATTATTATCTTTTAAAATTTTATAAAATAATTCCTCTTTACCATCTGCTTTCATTTTACCATACAGGTAACTAATTTGCTTTTCAGCATCAACACGGTACGGCGATTTGGTATTGGTATAAATGTTATAGCATTTACACATGTACTGCAGTGATTTTTCATGGTCAACCTTAAAATAGGCGTAAACCCTTCCGGCACCATAATATGCCTCCGGATCATCAGGATAATATTTTAAAATATTAAGGTAAGCATCAAGCGCTTTGTCATACTCTTTTTTATATTCGTATGCCACGGGTATATTCTGCAAAGGGGTTTTTCCTTTTGGATCCAGTTCTAAAGATTTATTATAGGCCTCAATGGCTGCATCAAAATTATTTAACCGCCTGTTACAAATACCAATATTATCCCAGGCAAATGCAAACTTAGGGTCCTGCTTTACAGCTTTTTCAAAGTAGGTAAGTGCTTCCTTATAGTTTTCATTATCTAAATAAGGCACTCCTTTATTGTATAAGGCAACAGCTTTGTCATCTTTTGAAAAAGAATATTCAGACTCCAGGTTATTGGATGCGATAGCTTTGTTTAATGATTTACAACTGTCTTTAAGCCACTTCTCAATTTGAAAATAATAATGTTGGTATTCAGCAGATTTCTTATCGGTATTGATAACGATTTTATTGTTTTTACCTGGATCCATTAATGATCCAAAAAGTTTTAAAGTCATCTGGTAAACACTTACCTGCTTATCTATGCATTCAGCAATTTCCAGCGATACGTCGGCGCTGTTTTTATTAGTAAGGGAAATGGAGTCGATACAATTACAGGCTTTCATTGAATAATCCCTAAGGAACTTTGTAGTATCAAAAGAAAGGCTTTTTAAAATTTCTTTAGACTGCTGATCAGTTAAAGCTGTCTTTTCTGTTTTATCTTTTTGTGCAGTTGCTGCAATACAAAACATCATAAAGGGTATAAGAAATAATAATCTTTTCATCGTATTTAATTTTAATAAAAAAGGTACAACAAGGCCATCACTCATACCAATGACAATATTCCTTAGGATGTCATAATTTTTTTAAATGAGATTCTACGTGATTGTGATGAAGGCGTGTATCCACTATTTTTAATTGACAAGTGAAGATAATATTCCTTGGCTGAATATTACACTTTTTACCAAATAAACAGTGGTCAGTCTGCAGAAAAAACTTAAGGATTTAATCAATGGTTAATTTATGGTAAATGCATTTTTTATAACGATTTGACCGTTTGAAAATAGTTTTACATAATAAACACCTGTAAATAAAGCTGGGACTGTTTTAGTAAAGCTGTTACTTCCTTTTTGTAATTGTACCGGAGTATTCAAAACTGTTCTTCCAGTGACATCTATAATAGAAAGTTTGGCCGTTTGCTTTTTTGTGCTATTGACTTTTATTATAACCGTATTTGTTGTGGATGACAGATTAATATATGTAATAACAGTTGACTGGTTTTCTTTATTGGTGATTGAAATTATTTTACTGTATTCCTCTTTTCCGGTTTTATCTATCATAACCAGGCGATAATAGTTAGTGCCTTTTGATGGGGTAGCGTCAGTAAAATTATATCTTGTTTCAATTGTTGAAGAACCGCTTGCATTAATACGGCCAATGGTTTCATACAATTGGCTGTTGTTGCTTCTTTCAATATTAAAATGATCACTGTTACTTTCTGCAGCCGTAGTCCATTGTAAGAGGTTTGTGCCATCATTTTCTTTAACAGTAAACTCCACTAACTTAACAGCCAGGATGGTTGACCCAAATTCTGCATAGCCCATATCTGGTGCAATACCTGTAAATGGAATGCCCAAATTAACTCCCTTATCAATTACAGGTGATGTAACCTGCAGATGAAAATCAGTTGCAGATACAAATAATGGATTAACACTTAAATTATTATTATAAGTATAAGCTGTAGGATTACCACCCGGCCAAGAGGGTAGGTTACCATTGCCATTGCCAAAAGCATCATTGTGCGTCAAGACTACAACATTCATAGCAGTATTGGGAGAGCTGCCTCTTAACCAATTAAAATTAAAACCATTCACAATATTGTTTTGGATATTTATATTTGTTGCGTTGCCGTTTTCTCCTGATGTAAAGTCTAAGCCTATTCCCGGGGCATCGCCTGATTTTGCTATAATAGTATTGTTATAAATATTCAGCCCGTTAATTTGGGGGTCGTTGCCGCTTTCACTTGCAACCAATATACCGCCTGCGCCGCCTGCGCCATCACCCTGGTATAAATTTGAAAAAAGATTATTTCGAATGGTATTATTAAGCAGATAACTGAAGCCTCCCACCGGTGTTCCGCCACCCGGGTTTGGGAATCCCCCATCCTGGTTTACGGTTCTTGTATTAAATTGAATTCCGCTTGATACATTATTCAGTATATTATTCTCAATCAATGCATATTCAGTACGGAACTCTAAAAGAATGCCACTTTCAAAATTGGGGTTCACTGTAGTGCGACCGACGGTATTATGATGTATCCATGTACTAAATGCATACGAGCCTTTTCGGCTATAGTTCAAGTCAATGCTTCCCTGTATGGTATTATTATAAATTTCAAGTCCTTCAACATTGAAGAATTCAAGGCAGAAATCCCAATCACCATTTTCACCGGGATAGGTGCCTTTGTATGGCGCCTTTGTAAGAATATTATTATAGATCTTAACACCCTTCAACCAGCCATTATTCCAGGGCTTTATGGGCCAGCCATTTTTAAAATCAACTCTTTGGTCCTGAATCATGGTATTGCCATATATCTCCATGTCCATTTGTGAACCGATGTTCAATAAACCGGCGCCAAAAATTCCATTATTTTCTGCAGAGTTTAATACAGTATTGTTATAAAACTTGTTGCCGGTTGCATAATGACCCGGATCCATAACAGGATCGTCTGCATCATTACCGTCGAAAACCACTCCCCTTTGTTTGAAGTTTATGATTTTACAATCGTGGATAAGAACATTACTTCTGCCCGTAACTGCTATGGCTATCCATGTTTTGTAATTGCTTTCACTAACATACTGTCCGTCAAAGCTCAGCTTTGAAACAGATTGTGCACCATTAATGTCATTAGGAGAATCAAGATTAAGTAATGTGGAGTATTGCCCTGTAATGTCACTTTTAATGATTGAAATAGTATTGCCTGCACCTTCAATGCTTACGCCTACGGCTAAAAAAGATTGCTGTGTTTCAAAATAAGTACCTGCATTTATATGAATGGTATTACCGGCAGTGGTTACAGTTTGAGTGGCTTTCCGCAATGTTTTCCAGGGATTGCCAATTGAACCATTACCTGTTGCATCGTTGCCGCCCGGGTCAATGTAATATGTGGTTGCAAAACATAATGTAAACAGGAAGCCCAGGAAAATAGTTAATACAAACCTCTTCAGGTATGGTAAATACATGTCCATTACAATATTTTTATTTTTGTTAGGGAAAATAAAATATCCCAATAAGGATAATTTGTGTTTTGATTGGGTATGGACGGGAAAATATTTTCTGGTGGTTTACAGAGGCCAGATTATATACCAGAGGTATTTTGCATTAAGTGAAATAGCATTGTTTAACGTAATATTTTTTATTTAAACACTGCCTTTATAATGGTAAGCCAATAATCGTACCAGATTTTTTACAATAGCTGTTTTCTTAAATAAACTGGTTTAAACTTCTATCAATAATCCCAACACATTCCATCACCTCCTCTTTAGAAATTACCAGCGGAGGCGCAAAGCGTATCTTATCACCATGTGTAGGCTTGGCCAGCAAACCGTTTTCTTTTAGCGAAAGGCATAGTTCCCATGCAGCATCAGGATTACTATGTTCAATAACTATTGCATTTAATAAACCTTTACCTCTTACTGTTTTTATAAAGGGCGAATTGAGTTTGCGTAATTCATTTCTTAATAATTCTCCCATTGCTTCTGCATTGGCAGTCATCTGCTCATCTTTTAAAACCTGTAAAGCTGCAATGGCAACTGCACATGCTAAAGGATTGCCGCCATAAGTGCTGCCATGCTCACCTGGTTTTATGGTCATCATAATTTCATCATCACATAATACTGCACTTACAGGTAATACACCTCCGCTTAAGGCCTTGCCTAAAATTAAAATATCTGCACGTACAGCTTCATGATCGCAGGCCAGCATCTTTCCTGTTCTTGCCAAACCTGTCTGTATTTCATCTGCCACCATTAACACATTGTACTCATCGCATAATGTTCTTACTTTTTTATAATAACCATCATCAGGTACAACAACACCAGCTTCTCCCTGTATAGGCTCAAAAAGAAATGCTACTACATTTTTATCCTGGAAAGATTTTTCCAATGCAGCCAAATCATTAAATGGTATGGCTGCATAGCCCGGCATGTAAGGGCCAAAGTTTTTTGTAGCAGAAGGGTCGCTGCTAAATGAAATTATGCCGGTTGTTCTACCATGAAAATTTCCTTCGCAAACAATAATTTTAGCATTGTTTTCCGTAACACCCTTTACCTGGTATCCCCATTTACGGCTGAGTTTAATAGCGGTTTCCACTGCTTCCACACCGGTATTCATGGGTAACACTTTATCATAACCAAAATATTCAGTAATGTATTTTTCATACTCTCCCAATAAATTACTGTGAAAAGCTCTTGATGTAAGCGTAAGTTTTTGTGCCTGTTCAATTAAGGCTGCTATAATTTTAGGATGGCAATGTCCCTGGTTTACGGCAGAGTAACCACTAAGGAAATCGAAATACCGCTTGCCATCAACATCATATAAAAAAACACCTTCGCCACGGTTTAATACTACGGGCAGCGGATGGTAATTATGAGCACCATGTTTTTCTTCGAGTTGAATATATTGCTGTGTATTGGATGATATACTGATAGTTGAATGCATTGTAGTAATGTTTTAAAAGATAAAATAAAATGTAAACAGAAAAGCTGCCCCCTGGTAGAGAGCATTAGAAGGACTTATCCTCGATGATTGAGTAAATCGAGATTGCTGCGTAAGAAAGAAGGTGATATGTTGTACAGCTTGTTAATAGTTGTAAATTTGATGCAAGATAAAAAAAAATTATGAGTTATACAATTCCTGCACAAACCTCCATTGGTCATGTACATTTAAAAGTGGCTGATTTAAACAGGGCCCTGGCTTTTTATAAAGACCTGCTGGGGTTTGAAATTACACAGCAATATGGAGATAGTGCCGTATTTATTTCTGCAGGCGGCTATCATCATCATATTGGTTTAAATACCTGGCACAGTAAAAATGCAGGGCCGGCACCCGTAAGGACGGCGGGTTTATACCATGTTGCCATTTTATATCCTACCCGTAAAGACCTGGCAACAATTTTTAAACGGTTAGAAGAAGCTGGGTATCCATTAACTGGTGCATCTGACCATGGCGTATCTGAAGCAATTTATTTAAATGACCGGGATGGTAATGGTGTAGAGTTGTATTGGGACAGGCCGAAAGATAGCTGGCCAAAAGATAATGCCGGAAATTTATGGATGGGTACTAAAGCGCTTGACCTGGATTCTTTATTAAATGAATTGGCTTAAGGTATAATTTTTGTAAAGTAATTTTTATCGGTAAAAGGGGATAAGGCAATTTCCTTTTCAAAAATACCATATACTGTACTGCCACTGCCACTCATGGCTGCGTAAACCGCTCCCTTGTTGTACAAAGCCTCTTTTATATTTTTTATTTCCGGATATTTTTCAAAAACCGGAGCTTCAAAATCATTTATTAATTCAGCTTTCCAGGTTGCAATGGGTTGTGCAATAATTTCTTTTAGTTTTTTATACGGCTCAGCAGGATTGATCTGTGAAAATGCCCAGCCGGTATTTACATGAATGCCCGGGTTGACGATTACAATTTTATAATCGGCCAGCGGTATATCAATTCCTTCCAATAACTCCCCACGTCCGGTGGCATAGCAAGGGTTATTAATAATAAAAAAAGGACAATCGCTACCTAATTGCAAAGCATAATCAATCAATTGCTGTACAGATAATCCGAGATTAAATTTTTTATTTAATAATTGTAAGGTAAAAGCACCATCGGCCGAACCGCCACCCAAACCAGCTCCCATGGGGATAGCTTTATACAGATGCATTTTTATAAAAGGCAATTGTGGAAAATCTCTTTTTAAAAGATGGTAAGCTTTTAAACAAATATTATCATCTTCTTTTCCATCAATAGTTAAGCCTGATCCGGTAAACGCTATGGATGAACCTGGTGAAGGAATAATTTCCAGAGCATCTTTTAAAGCAATGGGATAAAAAACAGTTTCTAAATTATGAAAGCCATCCTGTCGTTTTGAAAGAATGTGTAAGCCCAGGTTTATTTTACAGTTGGGAAAAACGATCATGCTGATGTGATAATATAAATAGCTCAATAAAGCTTTAATACTGAGGCCTGGGTACCAATCTTATTTTCCTTTCCTTTCTTTTATTTCATCTCTAATGGCAATGGCACGTATATAATCTTCATGATCCAGCACTTCGGTCAGCAGGGCTTCCAGTTCTTCCAACGACATATTTTTTAAATCATCGCCACCTGCAGGTTCAGGGCTTAATGCCTGTACTTTTTTCTTTTTGTCATCATCTTCCATTAAAATACCTGCCTGGTCTAATATAGAATCGTAGGTATATACCGGGCAACCAAAACGTACTGCCAGTGCCAATGCGTCAGAAGTACGGGAGTCAATTTCTACCGTATCGTTTGCAGAGCTGCATACCAGTTTGCTGTAAAAAATACCTTCCTGTAAATCATTGATCACCACTTCATGCAGTTCTACATTAAAGGCCATCATAAAATTTTTCATCAGGTCGTGGGTAAGAGGGCGGCTGGGGCTCATGCGTTCCAATGCCACAGCAATGGCCTGTGCTTCAAAACCACCAATAACAATTGGCAGGCGGCGTAAACCATTCACTTCTCCTAAAACAACGGCATAGGAATGTGTTTGCGTAATGCTATGCGATAATGCTACTATTTCCAGTTCTATTTTCTTCATATCCCTGTCCGCCCCAGGCGGGCTGATTATGTTTTATTTAATAACAGCAAATATAAAAAATAAAGCCTTCCAAAAATTTTGGAAGGCTTTATTTAATGGCGCTTTAGTTTAGGCTCCTTTTAGTTTCTTTACAGCATCAATAATTTTAGGCATTACTTCAAATGCATCGCCTACAATACCATAATCAGCCGCTTTAAAGAAAGGCGCTTCGGGATCTTTATTAATTACCACAATCACTTTACTTCTGTTTACACCTGCTAAATGTTGTATAGCTCCGCTAATGCCCACCGCTATATATAAATTAGGTGCAATAGCAAGCCCGGTTTGTCCTACATGCTCATGGTGAGGACGCCAGTTAATATCTGCTACCGGCCGGCTGCAGGCAGTTGCGGCACCTAAGAGTTGAGCAAGTTCTGTTATCATACCCCAGTTTTCGGGGCCTTTTAATCCACGGCCACCACTAACCACTATATCAGCTTCACCCAATGGTATTTCGCCTTTTACAAGGTCAACATTTGTAACGGTTACTTTTGCGGCATCTATAGTTGCAGCAAAAGGCTCTACTGCAGCAGTGCCACCTGTAGTAATTATATTAAATGAATTTGGATTTAGCGCAATGATTTTTTTTGCAGTGGTTACACTGATGTTTGCAAATGCTTTACCACTGAATACTGTTTTCTTAACAGTAAATCCATTGCTGGTGTCGGGCAGTGCTACTGCTCCGGAAACAAGTCCTGCTTTTAATTTTACACTCAGCCTTGGTGCAACAGCTTTACCGGTGGTGGTGTTACTAAAGACAATTATATCAGAATTTGCGGCAGCCTGTGCAATTATTTTGGTGTACACCTGGGCATCAAAACTATTGAGTGCAGCATCTGCAACGGTATATACTTTTTTTATTCCGTAATTGCCCAGTGCAGCTACATCATCAGTTACGCTGCCTAAAATAAGTGCTTCGGCAGTTGTGCCTAATTGCTCAGCAACTTTTGCGCCGTAAGAAGCAGCTTCAAAAGATGATTTTTTTATGTGGCCTTCTGATTGATCAATAAAAACTAATACTGACATATTTTTTAATTTTACCATTGTTTTATTTTAGCAATGGTTGTTATAAAATTATTCTTCGCTTCAATCTCCTCCACAATAAGTTCTCCGCCAGTTGGCGGAGCGGAGGGGGCATCATTAAATTGCTTTTGCTTCTTCGTGTAAAAGGCGAACCAGTTCCTCAGGTGTATCTGCACTTATTAATTTTACACCGGCTTTTGCAGGTGGCAAATCAAATGATGCAATGCTGGTATAAGTTTCTGCTGCCACCGGTTCAACCACTTTAAGCGGTTTACTTCTTGCACCCATAATACCTTTCATGTTAGGGATGCGTTGTTCGGCCATTCCTTTTTGACAGCTAACGGCAACGGGAAGCCCAACTTTATCTGTTTCTTCTCCGCCATCAATTTCTCTTGTTACCACAGCAGCTCCACCATCCAGGTTAAATTTTACAGCATGAGAAATGTAAGGCATATCCAATAATTCGGCCACCATACCGCCAATGGAAGAACCATTATAATCAATGGTTTCCTTACCGGTAAAAATCAGATCGTAACTGCCCTGCCTGGCAATTTCAGCAATCTGCGAAGCGATGTAAAAACTATCATGGCTGTCGGCATTAACCCTTATGGCTTCATCGCCACCCAGTGCTAAAGCTTTACGGATGATGGGTTCGGTATCTGCACCACCAACGGTAATCAAATGAATTGCAGTTGAAGCATCAGCTTCTTTCAGTTCGATGGCCCGTACCAAAGCGTACCATTCATCGTAGGGATTGATGATCCACTGCACACCATCAGCAGCAAATTTCGTATTGTTATCGCTGAAGGCTATTTTTGCCGTTGTGTCCGGCGTTTTGGAAATACAAACTAATATTTTCATAATTGGTTGTTTATGCAACTATTAGCAAAGATAAGAGAAGGAAATTGAAAAGTAAAAAATTAAAATTTAAAAAGTGAACAGGATAGAAAAGCTTTTGGAGTTCATGAAAACATCTGATAAGGACAGTTTTTTGCAGCATGCGCTGGCATTGGAATATATTAAGGTTGAGCAGGACGAGGAAGCCCGTAAATTGTTTAACGAAATCCTGTTAAGAGAACCTACTTATATCGGCTCTTATTATCATTTAGGAAAATTACTGGAAAGGGCTGGTGAAATGGATAAAGCCATTAAAGTGTACGAAAGAGGTATGTGGGAGGCAAAAAGGGCAGGCGATACTCATTCGTATAACGAATTGCAGGGAGCAAAGGAAGATGTAGAGGAATAATTGCCCCTCAG
>JAYVJU010000011.1:0-24429 GCA_043769035.1 Ferruginibacter sp. | reverse complement strand
TTCTTATCATCAAAATCGTACTTCACGCCTTTTATATCCTGGTATTTCTCATGCCCTTTGCCCGCTATTAAAACAATGTCTTCTTTTTGTGCAAGGCTTACTGCTGTTTTAATAGCTTCCTTCCTGTCGGCAATTGAAATAACTTTTTTTTTTGCCGCTGCATTTACACCCGCCTGCATATCGTTCAATATTTCCAGCGGATCTTCACTTCGTGGATTGTCTGAAGTAAGAATTACTTTATCGCTGTACTCACACGCCACTTCTGCCATAACCGGCCTTTTGGTCTTATCTCTGTCGCCACCACAACCCACCACAGTTATTACCTGCTCGTTGCCCTGTTTTAATTTTTTTATTGTGGCCAATACATTTAATAAAGCATCCGGTGTGTGTGCATAATCTACTATGCCAATCACCCTGTCCTGTTTACTAACCGAATAATCAAATCTTCCTTCTGCACCATCCAGACCACTGAGTGCCTGCAGCACTTTACTCTTATCTTCTCCCAAACAAATGGCTGCACCATATACTGCCAGTAAATTGTAGGCATTAAATTCTCCTATCAATTTAAAATGCACTTCCACATCATTTACCAGCAAATGCAAACCGGTTAAACTATTCTCTAAAATTTTTCCTTTAAAATCGGCCAGCGTTTTTAAACTGTAGAAATATTTTTTTGCCACCGTATTCTGCAGCATTACCGTACCTCTTTTATCATCTGCATTACTTATTGCAAAAGCAGCTGCCGATAAATTATCGAACCATGATTTTTTTACACGGATATATTCATCAAAAGTTTTGTGATAATCCAGGTGATCGTGTGTGATATTGCTAAACAATGCACCGGCAAACTGTAAGCCGCTGATACGGTGTTGATGTATGGCATGGCTGCTTACTTCCATAAACACATATTCACAACCTTCATCTACCATTTGTTTTAACAATGCATTTAAACTTACCGCATCCGGAGTGGTGTGTGTGGCAGGAATAATTTTTGCTGCAATTTGATTCTGCACTGTACTTATCAATCCGCATTTATAGTCTAATGTCGTAAACAGTTTAAATAATAATGTAGCAATAGTTGTTTTTCCGTTTGTACCTGTTACACCAACCAGTTTTATTTTTGTTGATGGTTCGCCATAAAAATTATGGCTGATAAAACCTGCTGCCGCTGTACTGTTATCCACTTCTACATAAGTAATGTTTTCATTGAGTGCTGCAGGCATTTTTTCGCAAACAATTACTGCCGCACCTTTTTCAATTGCCGTATCAATAAAAGCATGACCATCTGCAGCAACTCCTTTAACGGCAATAAAGCAGGAGCCTTTGCTTACCTTCCTCGAATCAAGCTGCAGGTTTGCCACTTCAATATTGGTATTACCCTTTACCGAGCGGATAGAAACTTTATATAGTATGTCCTGTAAAATCAATTTGGCCTCACCCTCGTTCCCTCTCCTTACTTCGACAAGCTCAGTAGAGAGGGAGGCCGGGCATTTTTATTTATTTAAACTTTTGTAATTAAGCATTTCAACATTTTTTCATCCCTCATCACATGTGCGCTTTCTTTTAATTAAGCACCAGTGATATTGACTGTCCTTTTTTAAAATTTGTTCCTGCAATAAGTGACTGGTTCATTACTTTACCCCTGCCATTTGCAGCAACCTTTAAGCCTTTGTTTTCTAATAAATACACCGCATCCTTCAATCCCATTCCGACAACGTTAGGGGTTACAGAACCGGATGATGCAGATGAATTAAGCGGTGCATTCAAAAAAGAAAAATTATTTTTCATATCAGCCTTTCTGAAATTTCCTGCGGCAGCAGAATCTGTAAACGACAATCCTAAAAAGCTGAAAATAGAAGCCAGTTCTTTTTTCATGCCGTAAAAACTGTATTGCAAACTATCGGTTTCAGCAGGTGCTGTAAATTTTGTTGTACTTAAATAACGGCCATAAATCCTGTCGCTTATTTCTTTAAACACTGTACCGGAAACATCAGCTCCATAAACCAGTTTTGACTCGTTACTGTTTTGAATAACTACTGCCATGGTATATTTTGGCTGATCGGCAGGAAAATACCCGATAAATGATGCCTGGTAAATTTTGTTGCCTTTGTTATATCCTTTATTATTTAAAGCTGTAACAGCAGTACCCGTTTTACCTGCAATACCGTAGGTATTATCGCCTAAAATTTTATGGCCGGTGCCGTGTGCGCTATCCACTACAGCCCTTAAACATTCTTTTAGCTGGGCCAGCGTTTCTGCACTGCATATTTCTTCTACCAAAACCTTTGGCTGTATTGTTTTAATATCGTTACCATATTCCCGTACAGCATTTACCAGATACGGCTTCATCATTTTTCCGTTATTGGCAACAGCATTGTATAACATCAGCATGTGCAATGGTGTTACCAATTCTTCGTAACCATGCGCCATAAAAGGAATGGTGGTATTGGCCCAGCTGCGGTTAGTTGGTTTTTTTATAGTTGTTTTTGCAGATGCTGCATCAATATCAATTCCTGTAATGGTATCTAAACGAAAACGATGCAGGTGATTAATGAATTTTGATGGTTGTGTATGATAATACTGATCGGCCAGTTTTGCAAAAGCCACATTACTACTGGTATAAAATGCCTGCTTAACCGATATATCTTCTGCACCCAGGTGAGAATCTTTTATCCGTAACCCGTAAAAAGATTTTACGCCGCCTTCGCAATTAACTGTTGATTTAATGGTAACATATTTATCATCAAGCAAACTCATTAATGTAGCCAGCTTAAAAATTGAACCCGGCTCTGTTGCTTTACCAATACCATAATTCAAATCTTCAGCATAAATACTATTGCCGTCTTTATCTTTTTTTATGGTTCCGTCTTTATTTTTTTGTTGACCTAAATTGGCAATGGCTTTTATTTTTCCTGTTGCAGTTTCCATTACAATAGCAGTGCCGTGTACTGAGTTGTTGCTTACCAACATTCTCATTAAAGCATTTTCGGCAACGTCCTGCATATAGGTATCTAAGGTTGTAATGATATCTTTCCCATTTTCAGGTTCCAGTTCAGCACCTTCTACGGGTAAATAAGCTCCGGCTACATATCTCATTAAGCGTTGGCCCGATGAACCTTTTAATAAGCTGTCATAGCTTCTTTCCAGTCCCACATTTTTTGTACTATCTTCTCTTGATAAACCAATGGTTCTGTTTGCCAGCAAAACGTAAGGGTTAATTCTTTTATCTCTTGGGTCTATAATAAATCCGCTTTTATTTCTGCCCTGCCTCACTAATGGAAAATTCCTTAGTGCTTTATACTCCTCAAACGATATTTTCTTTTTTAAAATAAAATACCTGTCTTCATCTTTATAAGCCTGCTTCAGTAATTTTTTATATGCTGCAGCAGTTTTATCTTTAAAAAGATCAGCAAGGCAAATACTTAAAGAGTCAATATTCTTTGTAAATCTTTCGCCGCTTTTTTCTCTTAGCCCCTCTGCACCAAAATCAACATAGATATCGAAAATGGGTACCGATGTACTCAGCATATTTCCATCTTCGCTGTAAATAGTACCACGCTCTGCATTAATAGGTAAATATTTTAAGTGCAGGTCCTGCCCCATCTCTTTCCAGTATTTTCCCTCAATACGCTGAATATAAAAAGCACGGCCCAACACTACTGCACCTAAAAGTATCATCCCTAAAAAACAGAGATACACCCTCCACAATATGTCTTTTTTTATATCCATGAGCCCCTATCCCCTAAAGGGGGATTATTGTGTTTTATTAATTATGTTTTATTTTTTTTTATCGTCCACCAGTAAAACCGGGGCTGTTACCAATTCTTTTAATCCCAATGGTTCTACTGCTTTAACTAACTCACTTGCTTTGCTTCTAAAGATCACTTCACTTTTTACCGTTTTGTATTCGTACTCCAGTTCTTTTATATGTTTTTCTGTTACACTTATTTTTTTTGTCAGCCTGTCAGCATAATGCCCGTTATATATATACAGTACTGCCAGCATTGCCAAAAACAAAAAGAATGGAATATTTCTAACTACCCATTGATAGTTAAATAATCTACGCCAATCCATTTTCTGACTAACTGGTTGTTCCGTTGTTATTGCATTTTCTTCATTCATTTTGTACTATGTACTTTATTTACTTTTTACTTTCTTTCTGCCACCCTCAACTTTGCACTTCTCGATCTTGGGTTTTGTTTTAACTCTGCTGCTGCAGCTGTTATTGGTTTTTTAGTAATGATAAGGAACGGAGTTTCGGGCCTGGTACCATACACTTCATCTGCTTCCGTTTGCAAAAAACTGCCATCACGGAAAAAATTTTTAACTATCCTGTCTTCCAACGAATGAAAAGTGATAATAGCAATGCGGCCTTGTGGTTTTAATAGTGTTGTGGTTTGTTGCAATAATTCTTTTAATGCACCTAATTCATCATTCACCTGAATTCTAAGTGCCTGAAATACCTGGGCAAAGTATTTTTGAGGATTACCTTTAACCGCAGTTTTAACAGCCTGCTTAAATTCATTAATGGTTCGTATTGGAGCCAATGCTCTTTGCTCAACAATTGTTTTTGCCAGTGTTTTTGAGTTGGTTACTTCACCATACTGTTCAAACAATTTATGCAGCTGCTGCTCAGTATAAGTTTTAATAACATCAGCGGCAGTTAATGTTTCCCGCTGATCCATACGCATATCTAATGCAGCATCAAAGCGAATGGAAAACCCTCTTTCGGCTTCATCAAACTGGTGGCTTGATACGCCAAGATCGGCCAGTATGCCATCAACAGCAGTAATCTTATGCAATCGTAAAAAGCGTTGCAGGTAACGAAAGTTCTGCGGTATAAAAACTATCCTTTCGTCATCCGGTACGTTTTTTTTTGCATCAGCATCCTGGTCAAAAACAAAAAGCTTACCATCTTCATTTAATTGCTGCAATACAAAACGACTGTGTCCGCCGCCACCAAATGTGCAATCGACATAAACGCCACCAGGTTTTATATTTAAGCCTGCAATAGTTTCATTGAGCAAAACGGGGATATGGTAATCCTGTAATTTGGAATTTGGAATTGGTATGTTACCGTTTTCGTTACTCATTCCATTTTACTAATTACAAATTCCTAATTACTTATTTTGTTCATCACCTCGTTAGCCAAATCGCTAAAGCTTTGCGGTGTAAAGGTTTCAAAGAACTGTGTATACTTACTTTTATCCCAGATCTCAATTTTGTTTACGGCCGATACCAGCACAATATCTTTTTCCAGGCCTGCATGTTCGCTAAGGTTTTTGGGCAGCAATAAACGGCCTGCCGAATCCAGCTCCAGTTGAGTGGCACCGTTTAAAAAATAACGGCGGAATTCTCTTACCTTAGGATCAAAATCATTCAACTTGCTTATTTCAGAAAATATAGGCTCCCAACTCTGCAAAGGATACAGCGTAAGGCATTTTTCAAAGCCCCGGTTTAGTACAAATTGGGTAGCACTTTCCTGTGGCAGCTGCTTTTTAAAACCAGCTGGCAGCAAAAAGCGCCCTTTTGCATCTAGTGTAGCTTCATATTCGCCGAGGAAACCTATCATTTTCAATTATTTAGCCTTGTTTGAACAGAAACTTCCACAAAATAACACTTTTTACCACTTTCTAATCATTTTTTGGATAAAGTTTTTTTTCCACATGAACCTATGGCAAAGCAGGCAAGGGTTTAAAGCAGTTTACTGAGGCTAGGGATGTGCTTTTAATGTGGAAAGATGTGAATTAGTGTTAATAACCCAATTAGCTAAAGTAATTATAATTAAGATGGCTATAGCAGGTTACTCGGGAACACCGCTTTTAAAAAAATTAGGTATAAAGCCGGAGATGAAAGTACTGTTGCTGAATGCTCCAGATAATTATTTCACTCTTTTACAAACTGATATCACAAACCAGTTAACAGGTGGTAATGTGACACCCGATTTCATTCATCTTTTTGCAGCTGATAGTAAAGCCTTTGAAAATGGCATGAAAAAAGTCTTAGTACACAGCAAAAAAAATACTGCTGTTATTATCTGGGTATCGTGGTATAAAAAAAGTGCAGGAATTGCTACTGACCTCAATGAAAATATAATCAGGAATTTTGCTTTGCAAAATAATTTAGTGGATATAAAAGTTTGTGCGGTGAGTGAATTGTGGAGTGGCTTGAAATTAGTGGTGCCGGTGGCAAAAAGAAAATAATTACATAGCCACAGAAATGGTGATAATAAAAAAATTTAAATGTATTTTTTATTTATCAAAGCTAGAATTAGAAGAATTAGTCTGAAGCCTTTGCAGGAATTGCTACCGATCTTAATGAAAATATAATCAGGGATTTTGCTTTGCAAAATAATTTAGTGGATATAAAAGTTTGTGCGGTGAGTGAATTGTGGAGTGGATTGAAACTGGTGGTACCGGTGGCGAAAAGGTAATATTTTTACTGCACCTGCTTAACAATGCTATAATAAAACCTTTGCAGCAACCGCATGTTTTTAGTAATAATTTCTCCCTGTGCTGTTAACCCATCTCTAAACTGAATTTGCCTTTTGTAATTTGTATTTAAACCGTCGGGCAAAATAACTTTAGCAAGGTAACCACTGTCAGTACTGATATTGCTGATAAAATCAATCTTTCCTTTCAGGCTCCCGTATTCCTGAAAAGGGTAAGCAGCAAATTTTAATAATACCTGCTGACCCATTTTTACTTTACCAAAATTAGTTTGCGGTATATACAGCTCTGCATAGTACTCCGCATTTTCGGGGTTTACAAAACAAATAATTTGATTGGCCTGTAACTGCTGGTTTTCCTGTAAAAAAGTAGCGAATGCAATTTTACCAGCCAGCGGTGCAGTTAGCAAATACTTAGTTTTCCAGTCTTCCAATTGTGCTTTTAATGTATTGAGTGCTTGTGTAAAAATTCCCTTTTGTTGTGCAATATCATTTTCTAATTGTAAAATTTCTTTTTGCTTTTCCTGCTGGCTGCTTTCGTTAGAAATGATGCTGCTGTTTATCTGCGGTATGCTCATGGCTTTGTTTAAAAATTTACTGCGTTCATTTCTATATTCCAATTTTGCAATTACACTTTCTTCCAGTAATAGTTTATTCATTTTAAAAGTTGTGTCGGCTAATGCTACATCTTCGTGCTGAATACTTTTTTGCCGCATTAAATTTATATGAAGCCTTTGCAGGTAAGTCATATCTTTCTGCAACATCGATTTCCTTTTTAAATAATAGCCCGAAGTAAGATATTGGTTAAACAAAATAAAAGATTGCATAAAAGTAGATACAGCCCCCTCTATCTCCCCCGACGGGGGAGGAAACGGAGAAGATTGTTGCGGAGATTGTGCTATAGAAAAGGAACTGAAATGTTTTATTGCTTCTTCTGTTTTATTTATTTTTAAAAGTAACTGTACACTGTCAATCACTTTACAAAAATGAATCATCGCTACATGATTTGCCCTGCTTTCCATAAACCCCAGCAAATCATTTTGCTGTACCAATTGCCCTTCTTTTACTATTAGTTTTATTAGTTTACCCTGCGTTTTTGTAATTACTTCTTTAGGGGCATTAATGGATGTTAATTTTGCTTTTGCTGCAACTACATCCGGGTACTGAATAAAATACGTAATAAAAACCAATAGCAGCAATATTAAAAAGAAAATACTTACACCCCATCGCACTAAAAAGCCAGGCTTGTTACTAATAATTTCATTTACTTCTATACTTCGCAATAACCCGTTGCCTGACAATTTAATTGTATCAGCAGTTGCAATTCCATTACCATTTAATTGGTGAGGCATAAATAATTATTAATTACCTAATTCCAGTTGATTTCTAACCAATTCAAAATATTCTCCTTTACGCATTGCCAATTCTTCATGCGTTCCGGTTTCAGTTATTTGTCCGTTGTGCAGCACCACTATATTATCGGCATGTTTTACAGTACTTAAACGATGTGCCACCACTACCACAGTTTTATCTTTAAAAAATGCCGATAAATTTTCCATAATTACTTTTTCGTTATTGGCATCTAACGAATTGGTGGCTTCATCAAAAAAGATAAATTCAGGATTTTTATATACCGCCCTTGCAATTAATATCCGTTGCTTTTGCCCGGCACTAATACCGTTTCCTTCTGCACCTATTTTTGTATTAAAGCCCAGTGGTAGCGATTCAATAAAAGCCTGGATATTGGCAACCTTACAGGCATGAAGTAGTTTTGCATAATCGGGCCGGTCATCACTTACTGCAATATTTTTTGCTATGCTATCATTAAAAATATAGCCATCCTGCATTACACTGCCGCAATTGCTGCGCCAGTATTTAGGGCTGATGTATTTAAGCGAAGTTCCGGCCCCCTCTATCTCCCCCGATGAAGCCCCTCCTATCCTCCCCGAAGGGGAGGGAAAAGCAGAAGATATGTGCGAAGACGAATTTGTAGATATACCGCCCACTCTTATTTCTCCTTTGTAATTTTCGTAAAACTTCAGCAATAGTTTTAACAGTGTTGTTTTACCACTACCGCTCATGCCAACAATAGCCGTTGTTTTTCCTTCGGGAATAATAAGGTTAATGTTTTTTAAAACCGGCTCATTACCTGCACCTGCATAAGTAAAGGATAAATTTTTAAATTCAATCGTTTTGTTTTCAGGTATAATTTTATTTAACTCTCCACTAAGTTCCTCTCCTTTTCCTCCCCCTTTGGGGGAGATAGAGGGGGCCTCTTCTTCCTCCATCTGGTGAATTTCATTCAACCTTTCTAAACTTATTTTGGCATCCTGTGCCTGCTGGGTAAAACTAATGAGTTGTTCTACCGGGCTGTTCAACTGGCCGATAATATATTGTACGGCTAACATAGCACCTAAAGTTAGCTGCCCTTCCATTACAGACTTTGCAACAAAAAATGTGATGAGTATATTTTTACCTTCATTAATAAAAAATGCACCTGCCTGTTGATATTGATTTAATGATAAACTTTTAAAACTTAGTTTAAACAAACCTGCTTGCAAGCCCTCCCACTCCCAGCGGCGCAAATGTTCTGCACCATTTAATTTAATTTCCTGCATACCATAAATTAACTGCATGGTAGCGGTATTTTCTTTTGCAGCAATAGCAAACTGCTTGTAATTTAAACTGCGCCGGTAGCGTAGAAATATTTTTATCCAAAAAAAATACAATAAACTGCCTGCACAAAAAATACCAAATACATAAGTATTGTATTGCAGCAGTACAACAGAAAAAATTACCAGGTTAAATAAAGAAAATAAAGTGCTTAATGCCGAGCCGGTTAAAAAGCTTTCAATACGTTTATGATCGCCAATGCGTTGAATAATATCACCAGTCATTTTAGTATCAAAATAACTAAGCGGTAGCTTCATCAATTTTATCCAAAAATCGGAAAGAATAGCTAAGTTTATTTTGGTACTGATGTACAACAATATTCTACTGCGGATAAACTCCACCACAGTACGGCCAAAAAATAACATAAACTGTGCCGCCAATATTAAATAAATAAAAGGCAGGTTGTGTTGGTTAATACCTGTATCTACAATGCTCTGCGTTAAAAAAGGAAAAATAAGCTGTAGTAAGCTGCCTAATAGCAGGCCTACAAATAACTGAACAATATATCTTTTTTGTTGTGCAAAATAACCCAGCAACATACCCCAGCCGAGTTTGTTTTCTTTTTCGTTGGGTTGATTATGAAAATCCGGCGTAGGCTCTAATAATAAAGCTACACCATAAGGCTTGCCATCTAAATTACTGCTTGCCCAATGTTGTATAAATTCTTCCTTACTTAGTTTAATTATTCCTTTGCCAGGGTCGGCAATGGTTATCTTGTCATCCCGAGGTACGAGGGATCTGCCTATTTTTACCAATACCACAAAATGATTTTGCCCCCAATGCAAAATGCAAGGCAGTGGTGCTTCTTTTGTAATTTGAGTGTAAGTTAATTGCACCCCTTGCGTACGAAACCCAATACTTTCGGCAGCATTATTAATGCCTAATAAGTTTACTCCCTCTTTACCAATTTCTGTTTTATCTCTTAATGTTTGCAGGCTAATGCTTTTACCATAATATTTACATACCATGGCAAGGCATGTGGGACCGCAATCCATGGCATCTCTTTGTTTTATAAAGGGTATAGTGGGCAAAGGTTTTATTAAGTGGTTTGTTTAATAATTAGTTTTAGTATTTCGTGTGCGACGCTAGGCGAAATACTTTTAAAAATAAATTGGGTGAACGTTTAACCTATGACCGGAAACGAGGTGGTGTAGTATATTTAATTATTTATTGTGTCGATTGTTGTGTACTTAAACCTGTAGTTTCCTCTGTAACGATTGAAGGTCGTTTTTCAACATTTTTTTCTATAATTTCAGAGAATAGTTTAAAATGACTTGAATCATATCCTAAAAATCTAGCTTTTTCATATCCTTTATTATCTGTAAACAATATGAATGGAATTGAGCTAAAAGAAATTTCCTCCTGAATTTTATCTTTGGATATCTTATCCAGTATTAACTGTTCCCATGGCATTCCCATAGTTTGTAAAGAATTTCGCCACTTAATTTCATCTTCGTCTAATGAAATGCTTACAATGTGCAAATTTGTATTTTTATATTTCGTGTAAATTTTTTTTAACTCTGGAATTTCATTTAAACAGGGTCCACACCAACTTGCCCAAAATATTAACATATTTAAACTTGCTGATGAATCAATAATAGGAGATTTTACTAAGTGTGAGTTGTAAACAAGATAGTTGGATACGAATTTAGATACATTTTGATCAGCTTCTTTATAGAGACTTTTCCAGTTATTTGTTGCTTTAATATTTTCGCTGAATGGTTGCAATAAATATTTTAATTCAGCTTTGTTATAAAAACCCTTGAATTCAGTTATGCCTGATAAATAATAATAAGAATCTGGATATTGTTCAATGAGTTGCCGATAAGTATTAATTTGGTTATTTTTTATTGAGTCATTACCAGTATTTAAGTATCCAAAACTAAACATTTGAGCTGCATAAAATGCATCATTTTGACTATACCGATTTATTGTAAAATATTCTTTTGATAAAATATCTCCATTTATTTCAATATCCGACTTTCCGATTAGAAATGCATCTATCACGTATTTAGTTTTATCAGGAGATAAAATATGATTTTTATAATTTAATTTTTTTATGTGACCAGCTGTATCATAGTAACAAAGACTAGCCATGAATATTTTTTGATCTTGTTGATTGAAAAACAGTTCAAATTTGCCATCTTTAACATTTGCTGAATCAATAAAGATTTTCCAATCATGAGCTTCTGTCAGAAATATTTTTGTTGTAGGAACATTTAAAACATTGCCAAAAATTCTTACCTTATTGGATATTCTTTCGGTGCATGAGTATGATAATATTAGTAAACTCATTATACAGATGTATAGATAGGTGATTACATTTTTCATTGATGTTGTATTTATTATTTTATTTTTAAGAGTCAACTACAGGAAAAATCCTGTAGTTGACTAATTCACCCTAAAATTTTCTACATCACTTCTCTTCCACCGCAGCGGCTTGTACCACCATTAGAAGAAAGCGCTACAGGATGCTGAAATGATGCTGTTTGACAAAAATGATCTGTTACAACGTGGTAACCAACTGAAACGAATGACTCTGTATTACATGTACCGGTTTCAGTATGCCAAACGCCGCCAGAATCCTGATAAGTCATTGAACAAGATTGAGGTGCAGTTCCGCCAAGTACACTTTTCATGTCTTCTTTCGACATTGTTTTAAAATCCTTATACTTCATTAACATAATATTGCGTTGCTTTTATACATCAAAAAACAACAAAAACTTTAATTTTTAAAATACCTACTCTTTCTAAAGGTTTTCGGCTTCCCCTTTTTGTTTGCAAACAAGTTCAAAAAATATTCTTTAGTTCATCAATACTGTAAGTTTCTGGCAGCCGCCTGCCATTAATAAAAATGGTAGGTGTATGTGTTATTTCTGCATCATCGCACCACTTTTTCATTAAATCCAATTTACTTTCCTGCTCTTTCAACTCTCCATTCATCGGGTACTTACCTGCAAATACTTCATAATCTTTTTTATCGGCCATGTACCAATCATCTATTGCCTGTTCGGTTATTTGCAAATTTTGTTTTGCTGCAATGGCCAGTAAATGTTTTACGGGTTTGCCTGCCCTGTCGTTTTCGCTATTAGTGGCGGTAAAAATTACTTTTACATTTATATCGGTATTGTGTTTTACAATTTCTTCCAGCACCGGGTGTGCTTTGGCACAGGGGCCACAGTATGGGTTGCATACTTTTATTATTGTTTTGGTGGCATTGGGGTTACCAATATTTATACCCAGTTGCTGCCAGCCATCTGGTGCTGCGGCCTGTTGCTGCAGTAAGCCGTTAAATATTTCGGGGTTGTATAAAAGGCGTTTGTAAGCTGCATTATAAATGGGAGCATCTTTTGCTGCAAGGAGCAGAGGGCGAAGGAAGTACCAACAAACAACAGGTAATAATAAAGAAAAAGCGGCCTCCCCTATCCCCTCCCGTGGAGGGGAAAATGTAGAAGATATTAGCGAAGATGGATGGTTGAGCCAGAAGTTTGAGATTGCCCAAACTAATTCTAATAACAATACGGCCTGCACGGCAAGGCAAAGTAGGCACCATTGCTTTACAACTTTATATTGGTAGTAAATACTAAATACAATATAAGGGGCAGCCAAGGTGCTGGCTATTGCCAGCCAGGGCAATTTATTTATAAAAGATAAACCGGGCAGCAATAAAAATATAGTGGTGGCTGCAAAATAAAAAAAGCCCAGCTCCCCCCATCCCATGCCCAAAAATTTACCTGCTTTGCTGTTTAGTACAGCATCGCAATTGGTTTGTTTACCGGCAGTGCATATATTTTTTACAAAGCTGTTGGTTTTATCTATTTCGTAAATTAACAGCAGCACCGTAGCGGCTACACCTGTAAGTTTTATAATTGTTATAGCTGCAGCAGCAATACTATTATTTGTACCACTAATTAACCCGTAAGCTAATAAACCAATTAACATTACTATACCTGTATAAAGTAAACTGCGTTTGGTTGCTTTTGATTTTTCGATTTTTACTTTTGAGTTATAGTCTTTCTCCCCGCTATGTGCAGTGGCTTCGGCTGCAAAAATTACGTTTTGCCATTGTTTTAAAAAATCTTCCCTGCTTACATTTTTAGGCTTATTACCTTCAGCAAGGTAACTAACCTGTGTGGCCGTAACAGCAGTTACCAGCACAAAATCTTTACCGGTGCTTTGGCCGCTGCAATAGGTAATAAATGGCGGTTGCAGTTCATCAAAGCTTTCTGCCGTTGCGGTAAAAGAAACATTTTCAATATTAAACCTGTTAAAAGTATTGCTGATGCTGTACAGACTGGGATAGTAGGGGTTTTGCTGAAGGCTTTCTTTTAAAGCAGTTTGGGTAACAGCAATTTTAAGCTGCTGTATATAATGTTTGGCAACATTGCCCAGGTTTGTACGAAAACTTTGTGCCATTGTTGGGTATCAGTTTGTTTGTACTATTAAACCAAAACACCAAGTTATAAATGCTTACTGCGATATTTTTGCAGTTTGGTTTTTTAACAAAAAGAATTACAAAATAATCTTTACCCCCCCCCCCGGAATCTTTTGGGTTGTTAAAATGTTTATCAAAAAAAGAAATTACCACTTCGCCTGCGGTGCTGTAATAATAACTGTTGCGCTTGCGGCAATATTTTATTGGGCAGCCCAATTGTTTCATTTCTTTTAAATGCTCCAGTGTGGTACGTTCTGAAAGGTTTAATTTTTTTGCCAAATGCTTTACCGGGCCTGTGGCTTTGGTTTTTATAAGTGAATCTATATAAATGATTCGCTGAATGTTTTTTTGTATTGGCATACTGCTTTAAGTGGAGATACAAACATAAACTACATAAAGCAAATTAAAAATACCACAAAGTGGGTAGGTGTTTATACCTACAGGCTTAGGTAAAATACTTAGTTTGTAAGCTCTGCCGCAAAGTGATGTTTACACTACCAATGGAATACTAATCACAAACGTACTTCCCTTACCCAAAACACTATCTGCTTTAATAGTGCCGTGATGTGCTTCTACCATTGTTTTTACATAGCTAAGGCCAAGGCCAAAACCTTTTACATTGTGTATGTTGCCGGTATGTGCCCGGTAAAATTTTTCGAAAATTTTATTTACAGTTTCTTTATTCATTCCAATACCGTTATCCTCAATTTTTATTTTTAACTGGTTACCGCTGTTTGAGGTGCTTAATTTTATTTCAAGATTATCTTTTGAATATTTTACGGCATTATCCAGCAGGTTGTTTACCAGGTTGGTAAAATGTACCTCATCTGCAAGTATCATATCCTTTTCTGCATTAAACTGTACCTCCAGTTTTCCCTGCTTCTCTTCTACCTGTAAGGTAATATTGTTTAAAGCCAGCGTAATTAAATCGTTTGCATGTAATTTTTTAAGGTTTAACTGCACTTCCTGTTTATCCAGCAAAGCGGCCTGCAAAATTGTTTCTACCTGCTTATTCATCCGCTTATTTTCTTCTTTAATAATATTGGTAAAGTAATTGGTCTTCTCATCATTGCCTTTTACCTTATCATTTTTTAAAGCATCAACTGCCAGCGAAATTGTTGCCAGTGGTGTTTTAAACTCATGCGTCATATTGTTGATAAAATCCGATTTTATCTCACTGAGTTTTTTCTGTTTAAGTAAGGTGCGGATGGTAATAAAAAATGCCGTAGTAATAATTAATGTAAATAAAATGGCTCCCATAATAAACCAAAACATTTCTTTCCAGATAATATTTTTTTGATTGGGCACAATTACATTCAGCCATTCTTCATTTACCAGGTTCTCGTAATTACTACCGCTGGGTGGTGCTAACAAATAAGCATGGTTGGTATTATGCACCGTATCGGTGTACAGGTTATAAAAATTATCGCTTAATAACTGCCGCCCGTTTATTGCACCCTCTATCACGGCAAATTCAAAAGGGTAATTTTTAAGGTTATTTTTATTGAATGCAGAGCGGATAATTTCATTAATATCTTCTTTAGAAAACCTTTGCATTACAGATGACCTGATGGGTTGCAGCTGTAATCTGTCATTTTGAAAAAGCAGGTCATTTCGGGGGGCTAATGGTATTATCAGGCTTTTATCATCCAGCAGCTTTTCTCCCACTGCATCCATAGCACGGCTGATGTTTTCTTCTACCTGCTTATCTTTTGTATCCTTGGCGCTTTTTATCCAGAGAAACTGAAAAAAAATAAGCCCCAGCAGAGAAAGAGAAATAAGTATAGTTATAACAGGTAAAATTTTCTTCATCTATTACAAAAGTAAATGAGTTATGGCCTGTAAAATATGGTAAAAAGGCGAAACTGAAAATTTAACGTAGGTTTAGATTTTAAAAATATCCAGCCCCTTACTATTAGGTTTTATAATTAAATACTATATTAGAAATATGATTGAGCCAGGCCCGGGCATATTATTAATTGCTGACCCGTTTTTAAAAGACCCCAATTTTTTAAGAACGGTTGTGCTGTTATGCGATCATACCACAGATGGCAGCTTTGGGTTTGTACTGAATAAAAAAATTGAACAAACGCTGGATGAATTACTGGTAAATTTTGATGATTTTAAATTACCCGTTTATTATGGCGGCCCCGTGCAAACAGATACCATTCATTTTGTACACCAGTACCCAGACCTTATACCCGATTCGGTTAAAGTAAGTAATGATATTTACTGGGGCGGCAATTTTGAAACTGTTGCTGCATTAATTAAAAACAAGAGCATTAACCCCAACAAAATAAAATTTTTTATTGGTTATAGTGGCTGGGGTAAAGAGCAATTAACCGGCGAGCTTGATGAAAAAAGCTGGCTGACCGTAACGGCTACAAAAAATTTAGTCTTTACCACGCCGCCTACCGATGTGTGGAAAGGAAGCCTGCAACACCTGGGTGGTGATTATGAAATGATGGTGAATTTTCCGATAGATCCGCAGTTGAATTAACAGGCAATTGGCAACAAGCAAAAAATACTGTAATAAATTTAAGCGCTATTAACTAATCACTTCCGCCAGCAACTCACTTAATTTTTTATCTGCTTTACCGGCCACTGCAATTATTTCAGCAATATCTACTGCTTGCAAATTATCCGGATCACATTCATCTGTAATTACACTTACTGCAGCACAGGGCAAACCAATATGATTGGCTACAATCACTTCCGGCACCGTACTCATGCCTACCATATCGGCACCAATACTGCGTAAATGGCGGTATTCAGCACGGGTTTCTAAATTAGGGCCGGCCACCGCCACATACACACCCTTATGTACTCCAATATTTAATTTTTTTGCAGCCGCTAAAATATTTTCGTTGAGCAAAGTATCGTATGGGCAGCACATATCCACAAACCGGTTGCCAAAAGCAGTATCATTTAAACCCCGTAAAGGGTTTTCTGGCTGCTGGTTAATATGATCGGTTAAAATAACCAAATCGCCTTTTTTGTAATCAGGGTTCATGCCACCGGCAGCATTACTTAAAAATAATTTACTCACACCTAAAGCTTTCATAACCCTTACAGGAAAAGTTATTTGCTGCATACTGTAGCCTTCGTAATAATGAAAGCGGCCCTGCATAGCAATAACTTTGGTACTTCCAATAGTTCCGAATAAAATATTGCCTTTATGAAATTCAACCGTTGCTTCCGGGAAATTAGGAATAGAGGAATAAGGAATGGTAATGGCATTATCAATTTTCGCCGCCAAAGCCCCAAGACCGGTACCTAAAACAATTGCTACAGTTGGTTGTTGTATTCCTTGTTGCTGTAAATAAGCTGCTGTTTCAGCAATCTTTTCAATCATATTATTCATGTTAAAAAATATAAATTTTTATCAATCCTTTAGTATTGAAAGTACGTATATTCAATAAATAATTAACCAACTATATTCCATTGTTAAAATTATTATTTACAGCTATCGCATTTTGCACTTTGTTTACTGCATCATCGCAGCAGGCATATACTGCAGGTGATGCAGTTGCTAATTTTAATTTTACAAAAATACTCAACAGTAACACAACAGCAGCTTCTTTAAATAGTTTAAAAAGCAAAATCACCATCCTCGATTTTTTTGGCACCTGGTGTGGCCCTTGCGTAAAAGCATTGCCCCATTTATCGCAATTGCAAACTGCTTTTAAAAATGACCTGAAAATTATTTTAATTTCTAACGAAGCCGAAGCAAGGCTTACAAAATTTATTGCGGCAAGGACGCCTTTTGATTTTATAGTAGTAGCCGACAGTGAAAATAAATTCACTTCGTTATTTCAGCCGCCCTCTTATCCTTACTCGGTAGTGCTTGACGAAGACGGAAAAATTATTACCGTAACAGATGCTGCATCTTTAACCGAAAGCAATATTAAACAATGGCTTACCAAAAAAAAAGAAATAATAAAAACCGATACTGCAATTATTATTAAACCAGTTGTTATTGTGCAAAATTTACAATCTGCTAACGCATTAGTCCAATTATCTCAACAATTTATTTATGCAGCCAAAACCGGCGATAGTATAGCTGCCTTTGTAACGCAAATAGAAAATATTACTTACCCCAATTTAAAAAACACTTTACAATCAGATGAAGAAAAAAAAGCATTCTGGATAAATTTATACAATGGCTTTACACAACTATTGCTTACAAAAAATCCAGATAGCTATAAAAGCAGGAACAAGTTTTTTAAAGCAAAACAAATAACAGTGGCAGGCAAACTATTTAGTTTAGATGAAATTGAACATGGCATTTTGCGGCGCAGTAAAATAAAATGGAGTCTCGGATACTTCAGCAAACTATTTGCTAATAAAACAGAAAAAGATTTACGGGTTGAGCAGGTTGATTACCGTATTCACTTTACACTAAACTGCGGTGCAAAAAGTTGCCCGCCTATAGCGTTTTACAATCCAGAAAATTTAAACCCACAAATGGAAATGGCTACTAAAGCCTACCTTACCGGAGAGGCTGATTATAATGCAGCAAAAAATATTGTACACTTACCAGCATTAATGAGCTGGTTTCGCCGTGATTTTGGTGGTAAGAAAAAGATGAAAATGCTGCTGCAAAAATTAAGCATAATTCCTGCTGGCAGCAACCCAAAAATAAAATTTAAAAAATACGACTGGAACTTATTTTTAAATCATTATAAAACCGACAACTCTTAATTATGAACAATCATTATTACAACGCTGCCGACCTTGCTAAGTTTGGCAACATTGGCGAGTACCAAAAAGATTTGGCTGATAAATTTTTTGCCTGGTATGGTGCAGCTTTTGCCGATAGTGCTTTATCTGCCAAAGAAAAATCTTTAATTGCATTAGCGGTGGCACATGCTGTGCAATGCCCTTACTGCATTGATGCGTACAGCAGCGATGCCTACGAAAAAGGTTATAGCGAAGCACAGATGATGGAAGCTGTACATATTGCTGCGGCTATAAAAGGTGGCGCTGTACTGGTGCATGGTGTGCAAATGATGAATAAGGTGAAGGATATATCAATGTGATAATTGGATAATTTGCTGATATGCTAATAAATTAAAAGTTGGCTTAATCATTCGCAAATTATCGCATTAGCTAATTAGCAAATTATTTATGAAATCATTAAAAGCACAACACAGTATTTTATCTGATGCACAAGAGCAAATAGAAATACTGGAACATGGTGTAAATCATGATGACACTTTCATGCTTATTCCTTTTCAACAAAAACTGGAACAGATAAATTTGTATCCACTAAAGCCAACTGCGTTAGAAATATTTCAAATTAATGTAGGCAAAATGTGCAACCAGGTTTGTAAACATTGCCATGTAGATGCCGGGCCCGACAGGAAAGAAATTATGACCAGGGAAACCATGCTGCAATGTGTGGACGTAATAAAAAACAATCCTTCATTTACTACAGTTGATTTAACTGGTGGTGCACCAGAAATGAATCCGGATTTTAGATTTTTTGTGGAAGCTATAAAGAAAGTAAACCCACAAATAAAAATTATTGTGCGGTGCAACCTTACCATTATTCTTGCCAATAAAAAATACCACAGCCTGCCCGAATTTTTTAAACTGCATAATATTGAAGTAGTGTCTTCCTTACCATTTTACAGCAAAGACAGAACCGACAGGCAACGTGGCGATGGTGTTTTTGAAGACAGCATAAAAGCTTTGCAAATGTTGAATGCAGTGGGTTATGGCATGGAGAATAGTAGCCTTACATTAAACCTTGTGTATAACCCGGCAGGTGCGTTTTTACCGCCAGCACAAACCGCATTAGAGCAAGAATTTAAAACTACTTTACAAAAAGACTTTAATATCAGTTTTAATAATTTATTTGCCATTACCAATTTGCCCATCAGCCGTTACTTAGATTATTTATTACAAAGCGGCAATTACGAAAAGTATATGGAGAAATTAATAGCCGCCTTCAACCCTGTGGCTGCGGCCAATGTTATGTGCCGTAATACATTGAGTATTGGCTGGGATGGTTTTATGTATGATTGCGATTTTAACCAAATGCTGGAGCTTAAAGTAGATTGCAGCAGTAAACATATTGCACAGTTTGATCAGCAAATTTTATCTAACAGAAATATAGTTATTAACCAACATTGTTATGGTTGTACCGCCGGTGCCGGAAGCAGTTGCGGTGGCGCTGTAACATAAAAAATAAACCGATGAGCACTACTTACTTAGAAACTACCAAAGATGTGTACAAAGCCGCTGCCGAAAAACCAGATATTGGTTTGTGCTGCACCACCACACCAGTATGGCAATTGCCCGGATTAGATATGCCTGTAATTATGCAGCAAATGAACTATGGTTGTGGCAGCACTGTAAACGCAAGAGATTTAGTAAACAACCCCAAAGTGCTGTATGTAGGTGTTGGTGGCGGTATGGAGTTGTTGCAGTTTGCTTATTTCAGCAGGCAAAAAAATGGTGTGATAGGTGTAGATGTGGTAGATGAAATGCTGGCTGCCAGCAAAAGAAATTTTGATGAAGCAGAAAAATTAAACCCCTGGTTTAAGAAAGATTTTGTGGATTTACGCAAAGGCGATGCCTTGAATTTACCTGTGGAAGATAACAGCATTGATGTAGCCGCACAAAATTGTTTGTTCAATATTTTTAAGCAGGAAGAATTAAAAAAAGCATTGGCAGAAATGTACCGGGTATTAAAACCGAGAGGCCGTTTAGTAATGAGCGATCCCATTTGCGATGCCGAAATACCTGATGAATTAAAGGAAGATGAAAGATTAAGAGCATTGTGTTTAAGCGGCAGCTTACCGCTTTGGGATTACATAAAAATGATTACCGACGCAGGCTTTGGCACAGTAGAAATCAGAGCTAAAAGAGCTTACAGAATTTTAGACCCCAAAAATTATGCTACCGATACATTAATATATATAGAAAGTGTGGAAGTGTGTGCCATTAAGGATCCTATGCCTGCTGATGGGCCTTGTGTGTTTACAGGCAAAACTGCTATTTATTATGGTGCAGCAGAAAGTTTTGATGATAACAAAGGCCATGTATTGATGCCCAACCAACCACTGGCAGTGTGCGATAAAACGGCTGGAGCTTTAGCCGCTTTAAAAAGAGACGATATTTTTATTTCGGGCTCTACCTGGTTTTATGATGGAGGAGGCTGTTGTTAATTTTAGCTATGAAAAATGCTTTGATCATATTTGTACGCAACCCCGTTTTAGGTAAAGTAAAAACAAGGCTGGCGGCTACTGTTGGTAATGAAAAAGCATTGCTGGTGTATCAACATTTATTACAACATACCCAATCCATCACTGCAAATTTACCCGTAACAAAAATTGTTTATTATGCCGATTTTGTAAACGATAATGATATATGGAATGGCTGTGAAAAAAGATTACAAAGTGGAAATGATTTAGGCCAAAGAATGAAAAATGCTTTTGAAGAATTATTTAATCTTGGTTTTGATAAAGTATGTATTATAGGAAGCGATTGTTACGAACTAACCAACGAAGTTATTACTGAAGCTTTTGAAAATTTATATTCTTGCAAAACTGTAATTGGCCCTGCAAGCGATGGAGGATACTATTTATTGGGTATGCAGTTTCCATTTAAAGATTTATTTAATGCTATGGAATGGAGTACAAAAAATGTTTTTATTGAAACCGTAAACAAAATAAATACCCAAAGCTTAACCTGCCATTTGTTAACCTGGCTTAACGATATTGACAACGAAAACGACCTTCGTAATTCTTCAATGGCTTATTTATTAGATAAATAATTACCTTCCGTTTCTAAAAAAAACGTATTGCTGTATTCAGTTGTAAAAATAATTGCCCGGCTGGCTATAAAAATTTATTGCAGGGATATTGCCATCAATAATAAAGAAATATTAAAAACTGATGGGCCGTTATTGCTGGCAGTAAACCATCCTAATTCTTTTTTAGATGCTATTATCTTTTGTACATTGTTTGATAAACCGGTGTATTCATTAGCCCGTGGCGATGCTTTTAAAGGAAAATTAATTACTAAAATTTTGTTGGCCTTAAAATTATTACCCGTGTACCGGGTGAGTGAAGGCGTTGAAAATTTAGAAGAAAATTATAAAACCTTCGACGACTGCAAAGCTATTTTTAAACAAAACGGTATTGTATTAATTTTTAGCGAGGGGCTTTGTATTAATGAATGGCATTTGCGGCCTTTAAAAAAAGGTACTGCCCGTTTGGCCATCAGCAGTTGGCAAGAGGGTATTCCACTGAAAGTAATGCCGGTGGGTATCAATTACAGTTCTTTTAAAAAAATGGGGAAAAACATAAAACTATTTTTTGGTAAATGCATTACCGTAAATGATATTGATATGAATGATGGGCTTGGTAAAAGCATTCAAACTTTTAATGCTAATCTTTTACAACAACTGCAGCCTTTTGTTTTTGAAATTACTAATGGTGATACAAAAGCATTACATAATAAATTGTATGTGCCACAATCTTTACTCAAAAAAATACTTTTAGGTATACCTGCGGCAATAGGATGGTTATTGCATGCGCCATTGTACTACCCCATAAAAAGCAGTATTAAAAAAGCGGCTTTTGATACCGATCATTTTGATTCTATTGTTACAGGAGTTATAATGATAACGTATCCCTTGTACGTTTTAATTATTTCGGTAATTGTATTTGCTGTATCCTGTCAACCGTTTTCTTTTTTATTATTACTTATTTTTCCTTTTACAGCCTGGGCTTTTGTGCAGTTAAAAAAACAACTGGATTAATTTTATTTAAGCATGGCTTTATAAGTATTTACAATCTGCTGCTGGCTGGCCCCTTTTTTAAATAGTTGTATGGCTTTTCTATTGGCCATTTGCACCTGCCACCAGCTTCTGCCTTCATATTTTCTTGCACTTACTAATGCTGTTGCTTTAAATATTTTATAGCGGCCTGTTTGTTTTGCCCTGTTGGTTAAATCGTATTCCTCCATTATAGTCATCTCATTTTTAAACCCATTCAATGTGTCAAATAGTTTTTTGGTGATAAAGAAAGTCTGGTCGCCGCCATAGCAAATAAACCAATCGAAACGGGTAAAAAATGCATTAAATTTCAATATGGATTTTGTACTATTGAATTTGGTTTGGTACCTGCCGCAATCATATCCATCTTTAACTGCTGCAATAATATCTGCAACAAAACACACTGGCGGTAATGTGTCTGCATGCACAAAATATAAAATATCGCCTGTTGCTTTTGAAGCGCCGTAATTCATTTGTGCTGCCCGGCCTTTTTGTGGCGATAGTATTGCTGTTGCACCTGCCTGTGTTGACAGTGATACAGTTGCGTCGGTGCTACCGCCATCACTTATAATTATTTGGGCTATTAAATTATTGCTGTTGGTGTATAAATAATTGATTAGCGAAACTATAACTGCGGCTTCGTTATACGTGGGAATGATTATGGAAATTTTGTTAGTCACTACAAACACGAATATACACCAATAACAAAAAAGCCATCCCGCCTTAGGCGGGATGGCTTTAAAATATTTAAGTAAAGGAATTCCTTATGCTTCTTTGGCACCTTCTACCAAAACGGTTACTTTATTATTCAACACTTCTACAAAACCACTCTGGATAGTATATGAAGAAGTGGCATTCTTATCTTTCAAAATTTTAAGGGTGCCATTTTTTAATGCACTTACCATTGGGGCATGTTTATCTAACAGTTCGAAAGAACCACTGATGCCTGGTAATTGCACGCCATATACATCGCCACTAAAAATTTTGCTCTCTGGTGTTAATATTTCTAAAGTCATAGGCCTCTGTCTCCGCCAGCTGGCGGAGAACTTGGTTTGTTAGTTAAAAATTACTTTGTTATTCCACACAATTCAATCGCTTCGATATAAGTTCAATAAAGATTTGCTGTACAAGAGTGCGACGCAACAATGATTAATTGAAATACAATTGCTGGCTACATAAACAACTTGCACTAATAAATTAAGAACTAGTTATAAAAAACAAATACTGATTCGTCCTAAGTTCCCCTTTAGGGGACAGGGGCATCATCTTTTACGCTTGCGCTGCTGCCATCAGTTTTTTACCTTTTTCAATCGCATCTTCTAATGTACCAACAAGGTTAAATGCCGCTTCAGGATACTCATCCACTTCACCATCCATAATGGCATTAAAACCACGGATAGTATCTTCGATAGGCACCAACACACCTTTTAAACCGGTAAACTGCTCTGCCACAAAGAAAGGCTGACTTAAGAAACGTTGTACTTTACGTGCACGTGATACCACCAGTTTATCATCATCACTCAATTCATCCAAACCAAGGATGGCGATGATATCCTGTAATTCTTTATAGCGTTGTAAAATTAATTTTACACGGTTTGCAGTGTTGTAATGCTCGTCACCAACAATAGCTGGAGTCAAAATCCGAGAGGTAGAATCCAAAGGATCTACCGCAGGATAGATACCCAAATCGGCGATCTTACGACTCAATACCGTAGTTGCATCTAAGTGAGCAAATGTTGTTGCAGGAGCCGGATCAGTCAAATCATCCGCAGGTACGTATACCGCCTGTACAGAAGTAATTGAACCGTTTTTGGTTGAAGTGATACGTTCCTGCATCAATCCCATTTCTGTTGCAAGGGTTGGTTGATAACCTACCGCTGATGGCATACGGCCTAACAAAGCCGATACCTCAGAACCTGCCTGTGTAAAACGGAAGATATTATCAACGAAGAATAAGATGTCTTTTCCCTGTCCGGTACCATCACCATCACGGAAATATTCCGCCACGGTTAAACCGCTCAATGCCACACGGGCACGTGCGCCTGGTGGTTCGTTCATCTGTCCGAATACGAAGGTTGCTTT
>JAYVJU010000010.1:0-10868 GCA_043769035.1 Ferruginibacter sp. | reverse complement strand
TTTTTTTTTCTGTTGCAGCGTCTTTTTCTACAGGTGGTGCATGATGTGGTTTTATTCTTGCATCAAATACCAATGGGCCATTGCAGCCCCAGTGTTTATTTGTAATAAAACTATCAACACCATAAATATCATGTGATGGATTACAACGGGTGAATGTAGCCCATAAAAAATTATTATAATGAGTACTTAGAAAATCAGGATCATCACAAATAACAACTAGCGGATACCTATCAAAATGACTCCAATATTCTTTTAGGCTTATACTAAATGATTCTATTTCCTTTGCAGCAGCTTCATAATTACTAAATGGAGGCATTGAAATTGCAACTATACCTCTGGATACCATTTGCGGATTAAAATTTCCTTCACATAAGTAATGCGGAACAATATTTCCCAACTCTCTTACCGGCTCACCATAAGCAGCCAGCACTACTTTACTGCCACTGTTTAATCCGGTACCGCTATAATCCAATGTATCAATAGTGGTGTTGGTGTAAAAGTGAATGTCTCTTTTTAAATCTATCCGCTCTAAAACAAAGCGTAAATAGTTTTCAATATTATGTGTGGTAATTTCATTGTCATCATCTGCAGTAATAAATAAAAATTTTGCCAGGCTTAATTGCCCGGTGCCTAAAATATGGTTGGCAATGGTTAAAATTTCTGCAGGTTGTTTTGCTGGTGAGTACGGTGTGTAACGTTCGCTGCCCACAGCCAGTAATAAGGGATGCACACCTGCAGCATCAACAGCATGTACTTCTTTAAGGCCGGGAATTTCCTGTTGCAAGGCTGTACCTGTAATTTCATGTATCAGCTGGCCAAAGCTGGTATCTTCCTGTGGCGGCCGGCCAACAACAGTAAAAGGCCATATCGCATTTTTCCGGGCATAAACTTTATGCACTTTCATTAAAGGGAAATCGTGCTGTAAACTATAATAACCTAAATGATCGCCAAAAGGGCCTTCCGGTTTATTTTGCCCGGGATATACTTCGCCGGTAATTACAAAATCAGCATCGGTACTTAAACAAAAACCATCTTTATAAATATAACGGAATCTTCTGTTGCCCAATACGCCGGCAAAAGTCATTTCACTTATTCCTTCGGGCAAAGGCATTACTGCAGCCACGCTGTGCGATGGCGGCCCGCCAACAAATACACTTACTTTTAATGGTAACCCTTTTTTATTGGCTTTGGTTTGATGCACACCAATACCCCGGTGTAACTGGTAATGCAAACCAATTTCTTCATTCGTTATGTAATCATTACCCGAAAGCTGGATACGGTACATTCCTAAATTGGCATTCATAATGCCGGGCTTATCAATATCTTCTGTATATACCTGGGGTAAGGTTACAAAGGCTCCGCCATCCATTGGCCAGTGCTGTATTTGCGGAATATCAGTAATTTTTATCTCTTCAAATAAAACCGGTTTGCTTAAAGGATTTTTTAAAGGCAAAGCTTTTAATGCCGCCAGTCCTGTACTAAAATTTGTTATGGGATGTTTGATGGCTTTTACCGGATCATTCTTCAGGTCGATTAATTGCTGTACGGTTTTTAAAGTATCCCTGAAAATGAATTTACTTCTTTGCAGTGTACCAAAGATATTTGATGCAGCCCTGAACTTACTGCCTTTTACATTTTCGAATAATAATGCCGGCCCTTCTGCTTCATGCACACGTAAATGAATGGCCGCCATTTCTAAAAAAGGATCAACCTGTTCTTTTATACGTATAAGCTGACCGTTTTTTTCCAGGTCCAGTAAACATGCTTCCAGCGATTGGTAGGCCATTTGTTTTATTTATGCAAATGTAAAACAGTAACGGCGTAATAATGTTTAATGATCAGGTGGAAGTTGGTTCATTGTTTTTTGCGGCATCAGTTGCCTGTTGCTGTGGTTGCTTGCGTTCTCTCATCTCCCGTTCCTTTGCCATTCTTCTATCAAAATTATGGCGCATACGTGCATTATACCAGCCCATGAAAAGCGGTATCAGCAGTGTGGCAAGTAACCACTGATAATTCTTTTCAAAAAAAGCGGTCACTTTGCTCATAACACTTTCCGGTTCTGCAAAAATTAATACTTCAATATCCCTGGTTGGCAGTGTTACGGGTACATCATCTTTTTCAATTACGGTTATAGCCAGTTTTAAATTTTGCTGACCTGGTGTAAGGGGAGTAAGTTTCCAGTTCCAGATGGCTTTTTTTCTTTTATCTGTAATACGCTGCTCCGCAGATTCATTACCCCCAATTAATTCTATCTCAAAACCTTTATTGGTTGCCCCACTCATATCTATAAGCCTTGCCCTCATTTTTGTTCCAATATCCATTGTGGTGTCCATATGAACTTTCTCATCGCTGGCATTTGAACTTGTGAGTACTTCATCTTTTAAATTAGTATAAACCTGGTCTTTTCCTAAAATCAAAGTAGCGATGTACGATTTTTTAATTTTCATAGTATCATCCGCATGAAAAACTAAAAGGCTTTTGTACCGACGTTTCAGGTTTGCTTCGTTTTCTTTAACCGGGTCTTTAACCGGCTTATCGGTTTGCCCGTTAATTCCGTTAAGTGTGGTGGGATCTTGTGGAATATTGGTTATGGCTGTTGCATCATCTACAATAAACCGCCCCTTTGGCAAGGCTGTTTCGGTAATAGTACCATCGGCGCCAACGGTGGTAACGGTTTTTTCTTCATTGTTGCATGCAGTAACAAAAAGAATAAATGAAAGAGTCAGGAATAAAACGGGTTTCATTGTGCCTGGGTTTTAAGTAACAAATATAATAAATAAGCTACTGCCATCAGGTGGTTTTGCAGGCAGTTTTACATTCTTTTTAACGCAAAAAAATATCCACATACACCAAATTGGGTATTTGCGGGTTGGCTTTTTTATTTTATATTCACCTATCAATCTTAATAATAACCAAAAACTTATGCAATGAAAAAACTCCTTCCCATTATTTTAGTGGCAGCAGGATTGCTGATGGCTTTTAATAAACCTATTATGGGGCTTATTTCCCCCGCCACCTTAGACGTTCAGATAACCAAGCCGCCAATAATAATGCCTTCTATTTATAAAGTATATGCAAACAGCGATGCACTGGAGGGTAAATACAGTTTGTTTAAAATGGTGGTTAAAAACACCAGCAATGTTGCCGCTAAAAATGTAGAGGTAAATTACAGCGTAAGTAATTATATAGAATCTACCCTTGCAGAAAAAATTCCATTAATACAACCCGGGCAAACCGTTGTGGTAAACTGCTACCCTAATTTTCCAGAAAAAATTGTTGAAAAAATGACCGACTCGAAAGAGACGGTTAAAATTTTTATTAAAGGAGAAAATATTAAAACAAGAGAAGAAAGTTTTACCATTCCGGTAAAGGGCAGAAATGAGTTTATGTATAATTTTTTGCCCGCAGATGAGATACGTACATCGGCTGAGTATTTTGATAATATGCCATTGCTTTCCTGCCTGGTTACACCACAGGACCCTATTATAAAATATCTTACACAGCAAATTCAGGAAAAAGTTTTAAAAGGCGAAACAGCTTCGGTAGAGAATAAGGAGCAGGAAGGCGTACGCTTTTTACAGGGGATATATTACGCCACCTTACAAAGCCACATGGTATATAGTGGTACCAGTGGTGTGCCCGAACAGATAAGCGATGTAAATTCTATAGTACAAAACATACGCCTGCCCCGGGAAGTTATTACAGGTAAAACAGGTTTATGTATTGAGCTTTCATTACTTTATGCAAGTATAATGGCCTGTGCCGGTATGGACCCTGTGGTTTATCTTGTACCCGGCCATGCCTACCCCGGTTTTAGAATGAACAACAGTTACTATGCACTGGAAAGTACAGCAATTGGCGGCGAAGGTATTGGCGGCAGAAGCACACCACAACAGGCTTTAGAAGCTGGTATGAAAAATTTGAAAACATTTTTTGAAAGAGCCCAGGCCGGTGATGACAGATATACAGTGGTTGATATAAGGGAAGCTATAAAAAATGGTGCTGTTGCAGTTGAATTAAAAGATGATAATTTTTTACGCCAGAAGATTGATGAAATAGCTAAAACATTTGATGCATCCAGTACCCAAATAACTTCTAATGCTCAACCAAACAATGGTGGTGGTGGAGGAAATGCAGGCGGCGGTGGTGGAAATGATAATGGCGGCGGCGGAGGAGGAAATAGTGGTGGTGGAGGTGGTGGTAATGTACCAAGTGGCTACAACCTGTTTGAAGGTATTGTAACATTTGCCTATCCCTCAAACTGGAAGATGATATCTACAGAAGGTTATATGCCCCAGTGTAAATATGTTATCAGTAACAGTGCCCGTACAGCTAATGTACAGGTATATAATTTCCCCGGTTTACGCAGCCCCGAGCAGGCTTTGCAAACAATAAACCAGGCCATTGCACAGTACGGTTATGGTTTGCAGTACCAGTCAACCGGGCAAGCTAATGGTTATACTTTTTATAACGGCCAAACCGGTAACAGCAGCGGTGTACTTTTAAACTGGGTAGGTGCTTTAAAAGCTACAGGAAACGGTGTTGTGGGCATAACAGTGGGTGCTAATGCCAATACAGGTACTGCACACCAGCAAACTATTATGAAAATTATAAACACCATACAGTAAAACAACACTGATAACTGACTAAACTTATAATTATGAAAATTAACAAATTAAAATATTACACGGTTGTATTGCTGATGTTTACATTTTTAAACACCGGCTATGCACAGGAAACGCAAAAATCTTATAAAGAAACGATGGAGATGAAGGCTGAAGCAAACGGAGACATTATTGTAAACTCCAGTATTAAATTTATTGCTTCGGCATGGGAAGGTGTAAAGCAACGCCGCGGTAACGAGCCTTCAATTTTAAAAAACGAATTAAAGAAAAGGTTTCCCAAGTATGTGCTTAGCGACTTTGATATTAAAACCGATGATATGGAGCGTACGGTAAATATAAAGTTTAAAATATTTGGTTTGTTAAAACTGGATGATAACGGCAAATGGATAGCAGAGCTTGATTCTAAAAATCCGGATATTACAAAAGTATCCGATAACCAGTTTTTAATGGTGGATGAAGCAAGTGCACAAACATCAAAAATTATTTTACCAACATCAGCGTCAAACTCAAAAATTGAGAAAGACAGTTTTGGTAAAGCTATACTTACCTATACTGCCCCGGTAGAAGGCGGTGGTATGGGTAATATTATTAAGTACCTTGGTTTTTTAGTGGCTGCCGGTGGTGTATTTCTTTTCTTTAAAGGTCGTAAGCTTAATACTGTAGTGGTAAGTGATCCTAAAAACCAGAAAATTAATTATCAGGATGCAAAAAAGATTGAAGATGCCGTAATAATAAATCAGCCGGTAAAAGAAAGCAGCAAACCCGGCAACAACGAGCAAAACAACAACGATAAATACTAAGCCTTAATAAATATATGATTATGATTTCTGATAAAAGCAAAAAGATCATTGGTTATAAAGATTTATTTATTGGCGATTTCTGGAGGTATTTTGTAAGAGCCGCATGGCTCTTTTTTCCTGCCGTAATTTTTCTTGTATTTACCTACCTGTGTTTCTGGTCGTTAAACCAGGGTAAAGATGTAATGATAATAACACTGGAAAACAGGAAAGTATTTGGGCTGTTTTTTTTAGCCCTCATTTTTTGGGTGGTTACCACCTGGTACACTACAAGAATGGTGGCTAAGGCAAAAGAACTACAGGACAGTGATAAACATTTAATGTGGCAAACATTAAGGGTGCAGGGGCCAAGAATTTTGGCATTTACCTGCATAACCATAATTATACTTGCCTTCTTTCAACTCCCCTATCCGGAAACACCTCATCTTTCTAAAGGAGTTTGTTACCTGTTGCTGTTTTTAAGTTTTAGCTGGTATTTTATTGTCTATCAGTTATGCAACAGGCTGCTGGCTAAACCTGGTTTGCCCATTCCGCAGCAATTACGCTTTTGGCATAAAGTGAGGTTTATAAATTATGCATTAATTGTTGTGTTTACACTGACGGTGATTTTTACTAAATGGATATGGGGGTTAATAATTCTTTTACTGATATACCAGGTGGGGTTTATAATTTTTGTACTCATCCGCCGGAATATTATTGATGCTAAAGGCGATTATTCTTCATTAGATGCTCAAAAGTACGAGTTTGATAACAAGAAAGTAAAAGCCTGGAAAAAACTGATACGCCTGGTAACGGATAATGAAGATAAAAGATATTTTCAGGCATTTACATCCATTGGCATAATAGCTACAGGTGTATATATTGCCACCATAGTGTCGGTACAATTTGCTACATGGATAGGGCCCTTTCCATTTATATTTCTTGCATTCGGGATATTATTAGCCATAGGAAATTTTATTACCATCTTTTCAATTATCATGCGGTTTAATTTCCACCTGCTTTTATTAACCTTATCATTTATTATTGGTTATTTTGTTGAACCGCATTATACCAGGCTGGTTAAAAACGAAACGGGTTTTAAATTTGAAGAACGACAAACGCTTAAAGAATACTTTTACCAGTGGGTTAATAACCCCGACCGGCAAAAATTACTGGCCGACAGCAGCATTAAAAAAATACCCATGTATTTTGTTATGGCAAATGGCGGAGCTTCCCGTTCGGGGTACTGGACGGCATCTGCACTTTCAAAATTTGAAGATGAAACACAGGGTGAGTTTTCAAAACATTTATTTTGTTTAAGTGGTGCATCCGGTGGCAGTGTGGGCAATGCAACATTTTTCTCGGTTTTAAGAAGCAAAGAAAGTTTATTGAAAAATAATACTGCGGCTAACCCATGCTGGCAGGCATCATCAGGTTATTTAAAATCCGATTTTTTAACCTACACTGTTGCCCGTACGCTTGGCCCGGATGTTTTCCGTAACCTGGTAACATTATACAATGTAAATGACCGGGCATCTGCGCTTTCGCTATCTATTGAAAAGGCTTCCGGGCCAAAAGATTTTTTATACGACAGCCTCGGTATTGCTTTCTCCAGCATTATTACTCAAAAAAATACAGCTTATAATTTGCCGATACTTTGTATTAACACTACCCGTATGCAGGATGGCAACCCGGGTGTAATCAGTAATATCAGAATTTCCGATTCGGTATTTAATGGCCGCATTGATGTTTTAAGCCTGTTGAAAAAAGAAGAAGATATGAAACTGAGTACAGGAGTTGTATTGGGCGCCAGTTTTCCGTATTTAAGTCCTGCAGGCAGGATTGATCATAAAAAATGTGATACCTGCGCAGAAGAACCTAATTATTTTGTAGATGGCGGATATTTTGATAACTCCGGTGCAGGGGTGGTTTTTGAAATGATTATTAACCTGCAAAAAATTATTGCGGCAGACACCACCATAAAAAATAAAGAAAAACTGGAGTTCAACGTTATTCATGTTACAAACGAAAATATAGATGATGTAACCTTAACAGCTGTTAACCCATTAATGAATGACCTGGCGGCACCGTTTAAAACTTTACTGGGTGCGTATGATACTCAAACATCAGTTAATGATTTGCGGTTAAAAGGCTTTTTAAGTAATTTATATGGCGACAGCAGGCATTACAACAAAATATCTTTGTACATTAAAAATGACCCCATGCGTTATGCTATGAACTGGGTGATTTCGAAATATGTTTTAAATGCTATTAATAAAAGACTGGAAACACATCCCGAATTGAGGGATATGATAAAGGAACTGAATACTTTAAAACCACAAACACCACAATAGTTTACAGTGCCGCCTTTACTGCTTCGGCCGAAGAAGTTTTAGGTGTAAATGGTTTTATAATGCCTTTACTTAAACCTAAAGCCAGAATATTGGTAAGGCGGCCGATACATAGTGTTGCCTTATTCAACTTTTCGGAAACACTTTGTAAATGGCCTACATTTTTTTGTAGTTCTGCAGTAATGCCTGCAAGTTCCTTTGTTCTCACCCGCAGGTTAGATAATATAGCAGCATCAAGTGTACGGGTTAATTCATTTTGTATAATATTTATATTGAAAATTGTTTTCGATTTTTTATTTCGTTCAGATGCTGTTAATTCTGCAGGCGAAAATTCTGTCATTTCTTTTTTTACATCATCTAATAATGCTATAGCCTCGTAAGTTGAATCAATCTGCATTATAATCATTTCCTGGCGCTCAGCATCGCCGGGTTTTATAAACTTGTTTACAGAGCCGGTTTCTGGTTTAACATAAGGCACGGTATGCGTTACAGTATCGGCAATAGTATTTTCTGCTGTTTGTTCTGTACCGGATTTATTATCGCTGTTGCTGCAGGATTGCAGCAGTATAAAGCATAATGCAAAAAGCTGTGCCGGTAAAAATTTAGCTTTAAAAATAGTGGGTATCATAATTTGATATTTTGTACTATCCGTTAATAAGTTATTTTAAATAATCTTTCCCTTGCTTCCGAAAATTTAGCAATGGTATCCAGTAAAGTATAATAATCGGTTTCAAGTTGCAGTATTTCGGCAGGTACATCGTTACTTGTTTTATCTGAGCTGATAAAACTATCCAGCACGCCGTAAGAATTTCTTAAACTTAAAATACATGTTTGCAGCTGGTTAACCAGGTCACTCAATTCTCTTAACTGCACCTGCCAGTTTAAATAAATAGGTAAATACAATCTGTAGTAATTGTATGGGCTGTTCCCCTGCTTGGTTTCATAAGCCTTAAGATTATTTAAAAAATCTTTATAATTTTCATTGATAAATGAAGGGAGTTCAACTAATTCTTTTTGTATTTTAGGGATATCGGTATTTATAAAATCATTGCAAATACCTTCAAATGGTTCACGTGCGGTACTGATAGCCGCCTTCAGATATTTTTTTTGTAACGATTTAATTTTTGCTGAACCCAGTTCTTTAATTATATCCGCCGCAATACTGCCAACCGATGGTGGTATTCTTGTTGCTGGTGGCATTCGCTTTGCACATACGGCATTATAGGTAGTTACCATTCCATCAAAAGATTTTTGCCACTGGAGTTTATTTTTTGTAAAATTCTTTAAATACGATTCGCTTATAAGGCAATGTACCAGGTCGGCATATTTACCCACAATTCTGTAAGCATAGGCAAAAGAATCCACCAGGTCTAAAAACTTAAGTTTATCACTAAGGTCTAACTGCAGCGCCTCTACACTCTCCCGGGCAGATTCATTGGTTGCAATTACACCGCTTAATTGCAAAGCCTGTGTTTGCGAACGCAACTGGTAAACCCGGTTGTACACATCGGGCGGAATTGCAGAAATACCTTTAGTAACTGTGGTGTATTTTTCCACAGCAGTAAGCTGGGATTTTTTGAGGCCTGCACATGATGTAAGCAGGACTGTAGTAAAAATTACTATGCAGGTTTTTGTAAGGGAGTTATAAGGCATATGTAAATATATTATTTTTTTGAAAAATAATATATACTTAAAATGCAGTAGTAAAAGTTAAAAATTGGAAGGGCAGCCTGTTCTGGATGACTTACCTGTATTATTACCACCATTTCCATTTAAACGGATAGCCAGGTTTATGCCAGAGAAATAATACCAGTCTTTACTTTTTGCACTGCCCCGCTGGGTGCCATCTGCCGGATAATTGAGGCCGGTCTTTAATTCATCACCTCTAAAAGACATATCTACTGCCTGCTGGCCACGGTTAAAAAACAATACATTTTGATCAATATAGGTAGTGCTTACATCATCTAAATAGTCGGTATTGGTTTTACGCATACCAATTTCAAAAGCCAGCCTTATATTTTCATTTAAAGCAAATTTTACCCCGCCGCCAAAAGGAATGGCAAACTGGTTAAGGGAATATTTTTTTCTATCCTGGTAAAACCCCTGCCCTTCGGTACTTAATGGTTGTAAAAAAACTTTATTGCCAGCAGTGTCTTTTGCAGATGGATTAAAACTGAAATAACTGATGCCTGCAAATATATATGGCGTAAGGCTTCTCTCGTTTAAATTAAATAAGCTGTATTCCAGCCCCAGGTGCATATCGGTAACAGGTGATGAAAAACTTAAATTACGCACCGAATTTTTAGCACTGTTCTTATCATCACTACTTACTTTCCCTAAAGTTATATTTGCCCTTGCCGATAATTTATCGGTTATATCGTATAATAAACCAGCCCCAAATGCCGGGTGGGCCTGGCTCATAGTAAATCTTTTATCCTGAAGGTCGCCCTGGTAATTGCTGAAACCACCGAAAACAGTTACCTGCAGCTTTTGTGCTACAGCAAGAAAAGGTATAGTAGAAAGTAAGATTAAAAAAATGCTGCGTATCATAAATAAAAAGGGTAAACTTTTATGGTTTACCCTGCTAATATTATACCAAATAAAAAATGATTTATTTTTTCATATACATCACTTCTTTTACCAGCTTAACAGTTCTGTCAATATTTGGTAAATAACCCGCTACTAAATTAGGAGCATAGTGCATCGGTGCATCTGCAGAAGTTATCCTGCGGATTGGTGCATCTAAATAATCAAATCCTTCTTTTTGTATGCGGTAAGCAATTTCAGAAGATACGGAGGCAAATGGCCATTGTTCTTCAACAATTACAAGGCGGTTTGTTTTTTTTACGCTCTCTAAAATTGTAAACCAATCCAGCGGACGAATTGTTGCCAGGTCAATTACTTCTGCTTCAATGCCTTCTTTAGCCAGCTCTTCGGCAGCGCCTAAAGCAATTTTCATCATTTTATTAAAAGAAACAATCGTTACATCCTTACCTGCTCTTTTAATAAAAGCCTTACCGATTGGCAATACATATTCTTCTTCAGGCACTTCACCTTTATCACCATAGGCAACTTCACATTCCATAAACATAACAGGATCGTCATCACGAATGGCA
>JAYVJU010000009.1:0-3493 GCA_043769035.1 Ferruginibacter sp. | reverse complement strand
ATCCTGTACCAATGCATTGTCATAAGTAGCAGCTGAAGTAATTTCTGGTGCATTGATAAGAAAATCAATTTTTTCTTCCTCATTTAATTTGCTGTAGTTTTCGCCATGTATGGCTTCCAGCACCACATTGTGTACAGTACTTTCCTGCCTTACATCAAGTGATGCAAAGTGTAATCCAAAAACATTTACTTTATTTATGAGGTTGGTTATTAAGTGTAAGAAAAGGCCATTGTGCTGGTAAACTATTATCTCTTTTATCTTCTCCAGCTCACCAAGTATATATTGCTTTGTTAAATCTGTTTGATAGCCCGGAATAAAAATATTATCATACAATTGTTTTTCCAGCCCGTTTAAAATAGCATCAACACCTTTAAAAGTAAGCCTGCGTTTTATTCTTCTGATTTCTAAATAATAACATTTTATAATGCTGCCTCTTAAGGCACCGGCAACTTTTAAAGTAATAGCCGCAGTTACAAATGGGTTGCCATCCCTGTCGCCGCCGGGCCAAAAGCCCATATTGATGATAGATTTGTTTTGTGGTAATGCATAAGCAAACTGGTTTTTTAAAAAAGCAGTTATTCTGCCGGCCGCCTGGTAAAAAACATTTTCCAGGTACCATATTAAACTTATGGCTTCATCATAAGGCGTTGGTCGTTGCTTTTGTAAAAAAGGAGTTTTTCCCAGCTGCTGTAAATACATATTGATCTTTGCAGTGTCATTTTCGGCAAGTGCTTTCGACAGGTCGTTAATGATACCTAAAACCGAACCCGGATAAAATTGCGTGGGATGTGCGGTAAGCACCAGCTGAACAGAAAAATCTTTTAATTTTTTTTCCAGTTCCTTTTCTTTTTTATTTTGAATTACTTCCAGCTCCAGCTGCCGTAACGAACCGGGGCCTCCTATATCTTTCACATCTGTAAAAGCAGCATCTTCCAGTGCATCAAACAAAACCACCTGGCGCTCTACAAATTGTATAATGCGGAAAAGCAGGTCTAATTTTTCCTTTTCTTCTTTACAGGTAGTGTGTTTTTGAAAAAAATCTTCGATAATGGCCGCAGGACTCATCTTCTTTTTAAAACCCTCATCACAATTGTTGAGTAATACAGAAAGCAGGATGCCGGTTTTCTCTATCCGGTAAAAAGGCAAAGACGAAAACAGGCTGTTATACAACTGGTATTTAATGCCTACATTATTATTAAACTGCTGCAAACCCCGGGAGCTGTGATGATCCATGTATATTGATATTAATTATTCAGAAAAATGGTAAAAATGGCAGCAATCGGTTAACAAAGATGAATTTTTTTTTGATAATATCCAATCATTTTTTATATATTTGCAATCTATTCAGATGCCAAACAGCATTTATCATATCACCCCTTCTTCAAAGATAGTACATACTATCAGTGGTACTACTATTACCATCACAATCCGCTAAGCGGATTGTATATTATCATATCATCACATGGGCTTTTAGCTGTTTCTTAAAGGAAAACTATTCTTATATAATAATATTATAAAAAATACAACATGCAGGTTATAAAATTCGGAGGTAGTTCGGTAGCATCCGCAGAAAATATCAGTAAAGTAGTGGAGATTGTAAAAGGTAAAACCGGTACAACAAAAGTTGTGGTAGTGGTTTCGGCTTTGGGCGGCATTACAGACCTGTTGCTGCAATGTGCAGCAATGGCAGCGGCCAATAATGAATCTTACAAAGCCGCTGCACAGGAAATAGAACTGCGTCATTTAAATACAGTAAAAGAACTTTTACCTGTAACACTGCAAAGCAGTGTATTAAGCGCCGTAAAAAAAATGTGTAACGAAATAGAAGATATCTGCAATGGTATTTTTTTACTGGGTGAATTATCGGAACGTACAAAAGACAAAATTGTGAGTTATGGCGAATTGATCTCTTCACAAATTATTGCGGCAAAATTAAAAGCAGTTGAGCTGGAAGTACAATGGAAAGATTCGAGAGAGCTTATTATTACCGACAGTAATTTTGGCGCAGCATTGGTTGACTTTGCTGCAACAAATAACAATATTAAAAATTATTTTTCTTCAGATAAAGCATCTTTATTTATTGTGCCTGGCTTTATTTCGGCTAATGCCAACGGCACTACCACTACATTAGGCAGAGGCGGATCTGATTATACCGCTGCAATTATTGCAGGTGCAGTTGACGCAAGCGTATTGGAAATATGGACCGATGTATCGGGGATGATGACTGCCGACCCAAGAATTGTTACCAATATCAAACTCATTCCAAAAATTTCTTATCAGGAAGCGATGGAGTTATCGCATTTTGGCGCTAAGGTAATTTACCCGCCAACCATTCAACCGGTAATGATTAAAAATATTCCGGTATGGATAAAGAATACTTTTGCTCCCGAAGATGAAGGTACAGTGATACAAAATGAATCGATGAAGAATGGTAACGCCATTCGTGGTATCTCCAGTATCAATAAAATTTCGCTGATCAGTTTAGAAGGTAGTGGTATGGTGGGTATACCAGGTTTTAGTAAACGTTTGTTTGAAGCACTGGCTAATAATAAGATCAATGTTATCCTGATCACTCAAAGTTCATCGGAGCATTCTATTTGTGTGGCAGTAGATGCAACAAATGTAACAGCAGCAAAACTGGCGGTTGATGTAGCTTTTGCTTATGAAATTGAAACAAAGAAAGTAGATCCGTTGATAATTGAAAACGATCTGGCTATCGTGGCATTGGTAGGTGATAATATGAAAAGCCATACCGGTATTGCAGGAAGAATGTTTAGTGCATTGGGGAAAAACGGTATCAATATCCGTGCTATTGCACAGGGTTCATCCGAAAGAAACATTTCTACCGTAATTGCATTAAGTGATGTAAGCAAAGCGGTGAATGTTTTACATGAAGCATTTTTTGAAACCACTTACAAACAGGTGAACGTATTTATTGCCGGCGCAGGAAATGTGGGGAGTAAATTACTGGGACAATTAAACCAGCAACTTGAATATTTAAAAAACCGCAACAGGTTAAATATAAAAATAGTAGGCCTTGCCAACAGTAAAAGAGCATTGTTGAATGATGAGGGTATTGACCTGGGTAACTGGAAAAATTTATTATCAACTGCACCTTCAAATACTATTGAAGGATACATTGATACCATTATTGAAAAGAATTTACGCAATACTATTTTTGTAGATGTTACTGCAAGCGATGTGGTGGCAACCTGCTACAATAAGTTATTACAAAAAAGTATAGCCGTGGTGGCTTGTAATAAAGTAGCCTGCTCTTCTTCTTACAGTTATTACCAGCAGTTAAAAGAAAGTGCAAGTGAATTCAACGCTAAATTTTTATTTGAAACAAATGTAGGTGCAGGTTTACCTATTATCGGTTCTCTTAACGATTTAATAAGCAGTGGTGACAGGGTAAATAAAATGCAGGCTGTACTGAGTGGCACATTAAATTTTGTGTTTAATAATTACGATGGTAAAAAATCTTTTGCATCTG
>JAYVJU010000008.1:0-19875 GCA_043769035.1 Ferruginibacter sp. | reverse complement strand
TAATGATGAACTGGAAGAAAAAGTAAAAGCACGGACTGAGCATATAATTAAAACCGAGAAACGTTTTAAGGCCCTTACAGATAGCAGCTACGATGTTATAACCATGCTTGATGAATCCCTCAAAGTTTTTTACCGCAGCCCATCAACAACACGTATTACCGGCTGGACAAACGAGGATATGATAAATACAGACGGCCTGAAAAATATCCACCCGGATGATGTTGATAAGGCTATGAATATTGCAAAGGAAGTAAGGGCCAATCCCGGTAAACCCGTTAATTGCCTTATACGCAACCAGCATAAAAACGGGCATTATTTATGGATGGAAGGTGTAGTTATTAATTTATTGCTTGATGAATATGTAAATGCAATTGTATTCAGTTTTAGAGATGTTACAGAGCGGATCAGTGCAGAAGAAAAAGTAATAGCCAATGAAAAACGTTTTCGTGCCCTTATCGAAAATAACAATGAAGTTGTATTACTGCTTGATGAATCGCTTAAAGTCCTTTATCGCAGCCCTTCCGCATCCCGTATTACCGGCTGGGCTCACGAAGAAATAATAGGTATGGATGGTTCAAAAAATATTCACCCGGATGATATAGATATAGCTAAAGGCGTTTTGAAAGATTTAATGGCGAACCCGGGCAAACCAATCAATTGTATATTCCGTAGCCGTCATAAAGATGGCCGTTATTTATGGCTGGAAGGCATAGCTGTTAATTTACTGCATGATGAACATGTAAAGGCAATTGTATTCAATTTTCGGGATGTTACAGCGAGGACTAATGCAGAAGAAAAACTAATAGCCAGCGAAAGGCGGTTCCGTACTTTAATTGAAAATAACAATGAACTTATTGTACTCACAGATGCATCATTTAAAATTATTTACCGCAGCCCGTCGGCAGCCCGTATTACCGGCTGGACCAACGAAGAAATGGAAGGAATAGTACTTACAAAAAAAATTCATCCTGGCGACAGAAAAAAAATAGCAGGTATTTATGAAGAATGTATGGCAAACCCGGGTAAACCTGTAAACACATCCTACCGTGTTAATAATAAAATGGGAGCTTGTTTACACATGGAAGGCATAATGACTAACCTGCTGCATGAAGAACATGTAAATGCAATTGTATTGAATTTACGTGAGGTAACAGAACGGATTGAAGCTGAAGAAAAATTACGGGCCAGTGAAAAACAATACCGCACCACGCTTGATAATATGCTGGAGGGGATACAAATTCATGATTTTAACTGGCAGTATATTTATGTAAACGATACATTGGCAGGATACAGCAAATATTCAAAAGAAGAATTGCTTGGGTGTACCCTGATGGATAAATATCCGGGGATAGAGCAAACAGATTTATTTAAAATATTACAGCGCTGCATGGATGAAAGGGTGGCAGACCAACTTGAAACGGAATTTATTTTTCCTGATGGAACAAAAGCAGATTTTAAACTTAGTATACAACCGGTACCGGAGGGGCTTTTTATCCTTTCTATTAATATTACTGAAAGAAAAAAAGCAGAAAAGGACCTTAAAGAAGCACAGGATAAATTTACCAAGATAGTGGACACATCACCCGGCCTGATCTTTTCTTTCAGGATGGGAACCGATGGGCTTGTGTCTTTCCCATTTGCAAGTACTGCATTTGAAGAAATATTTGGAGTACAGTATGAAACAGTAGCCAACGATGTTAGTGTTATCATTAATGCATCTTACCAGCAGGATAAAGAACTTTTAATATCCAGTATTACTGCATCGGCTGGTAATATGTCGCCCTGGCAATTGCAATTCCGCTACAACCATCCCAAAAAAGGCGTTGTATGGCTCGAAGGTCATTCCATCCCAACGGCCGAAACAGACGGAAGCATATTGTGGCATGGTGTTATTACAGATGTTACCGAAAGAAAAGTGACAGAGGATAAAATAAATGAACAAAACCTCCGCTTAAAAAGCCTGAGTGATAATTTACCCGGCATGATGTTTTATCAATTGGCCGGCGATACATTTGAAAACAGGAAATTCTCTTTTGTAAGCAGTGGGGTTACAGCGTTAACCGGAAAAACACCACAAGAAATTCTCAACGATCCTGCTGCACTTTACAGCCAGATAGCAGCAGAAGACGTAAAGAGAATGAAAGCAGCCGAAATCGAATCCTATAACACAATGTCTCCTTTTAATATTGAAATTCGTTGCCGGGATTTTAAAGGGAACTCACGTTGGCTCAATATTATTTCTACCCCACGAAGATTGAATAATGACGAGATAGTTTGGGATGGGCTTCATCTTGATATTACAGAAAAAAAGATGGCCGAACAGCAAAAGGAATTCGACAGTAATAACCTTAAGGCTTTAATCAATAATACTAATGACCTTATATGGAGTGTTGACCGTGATTATAATCTGATTACTTCAAACGAAGCGTTTGATAATGTTATCAAAAAAATAACTGGTAAAACAATTCTAAAAGGAAGTAATACCCTTTTAAAAGACTTAAGCCCTGCAATACTGAAACGGTACAAAATATATTATAAACGGGCTTTTACTGGAGAAACGTTTACGGAAATTGAACATGATGATACTGCAGGAAATTTTTGGTCCGAAATATCTTTTTACCCGATGTATGAAGGAGAAAGAGTAATTGCCACCGCATGTTTTTCCCGTAACATTACCGAAAAGAAAAAAGCAGAGGAAGAAATAAGGAAAGCAAATGAACGTTTTGAGCTGGTTGTTAAAGCTACCAACGATGTAATCTGGGACTGGGATTTTACTACAAAAAAACTGTGGAGAAATAAGAATTACTACTCCCATTTTGGGTATGATGAAAAAAATATTCCAATAAATGCCACCAGCGACTGGGATGATAATATTTATCCTGAAGATAAAAAAAGAGTATTGTCAGGTATAAACGAATGTATAAAAAACAAACGGCATTTCTGGAAGGATGAATACCGTTATTTAAAAGCCGATAAAACAGTAGCTTTTGTGCTTGACTGTGGCTATATCCTTTATACAGAAAAGGAAAAGGCTTATCGTATGGTGGGTGCCATGCTGGATATAACAGACCGTAAACTAGCGGAGCAGGAACTGAAGAAAAGTTTTGATGAAAAACAATTGCTGGCAGAAAGATTATCTATTATTCTTAACACATTACCGGCTAACATTGCATTGCTTGATGGTAAGGGAAATATAATTGACGTAAATGATGCCTGGAGAAACTTTGCAGATGCTAATGAATTAACAGGAAGTAATTATTGTATTGGGCTGAATTATGTAGATATTTCTAATAACACTTTTGGGGAAGAAAAAGGGGATAGCAAAAAAGTAGCCCGTGGAATAAAAGCTGTTCTCAAAAATAAACTAAAAGAATTTGTGTTTGAATACCCTTGTGATTCCTCCAAAATAAAAAGGTGGTTTAGAATGGTAGTTACACCGCTGCAAGGCGCTGAAAAAGCAGGGGCAGTTGTAATGCATATGGATATTTCTGAGATACGCAGGATGGAACAGGAAAGGTTAAAAGCTAAAATAGACGAGCAGAAAAAAATAACCAAAGCAATGCTGATGGGCCAGGAAATAGAGCGTAACCATTTAGGCGAAGAACTGCATGATAATGTAAACCAGATATTAGGCGGCACAAAATTATACCTGAGCATAGCAGGTAATAAAAGTGAAGAATTAAAAGAGTTGATTAAGTACCCGATGGAGTTGATTGATAGCTCTATTGATGAGATCCGTGTACTTTGCCACAAAATGGTAAGTCCACTTAAAAACATTGGCCTGGAACAACTGATCGGGGATGCTATAAAAAAACTTGAAGAAACAACGAAGATAAAAACCGAATTTATTTATGCTGTAACAAAGGGAATACTTTCTGATGACCTTAAATTAAATATTTACAGGATAATGCAGGAACTGTTAAATAATATTGTGAAATATGCCGGCGCCGAAAATGTAAAAATTATTATACAGTCTGATGAAAAGAACATTGATATTACTGTAACAGATGATGGTGCAGGATTTGATATGGACAAAAAACGAAAAGGCATCGGCATTTCAAATATGATAAACAGGGTTGGATATTTTAATGGCGAAATAAAGATAGAAACTGCTGTAGGAAAGGGGTGTAAAACAAGTATTACGATTCCTTATTAAATAAATAATATCGCTTCGTTATTTTACTTAAAAGTGGCTACGGTTTTTGCAGGCGGGGGGAAGAAAATATCAAAATTACCTGATCATCATCAGTGCCGCCATAATCTCTATGCCATCGAACAAATTACCGATACGGATATTTTCATTTTCGGCATGCTGGTTATTATCATGGTTAGCTATGGGTACCGAAATGGTTTTAGCGGCCAGGTATTTTTCAAATACAAACAGCGGCAAGCTGCCACCCATTGTTGGTTGCAGCACAACCTGGCCGGTGGTAGTGGTTTTTACTGCTGCAATAATTTTTTGTACAACAGGCAGGTTCATAGAGGTACGCTGGGCATTATAACCATCCAGTTTACGAATCACTTTTATTATCTGTGCATATTTTTTTCTTTCTTCATCCGTTGGTTCTTTATCAGTAACATAATATCCCTGCGCTTTAATATGATCAATTACTTTTTGCTGCTGCCGCTGCCAATCGTTACCCAATACCAGCCTCAGGTCAATTACTGCTGTTGCAAAAGTTGGTATCTGGTTAGATGCCTGCTTACCTATATTACCACTTTGTATGCCATTAATATTTAACGAAGGTTGATTGATAGCTTCACTTAATGTAAGCCCCTTCATTTCAACAGTGCTTATGCCCAGCTCTTCTTTCATTTGTTCATCTACCAAAGGCACTTCACTCAAAGCTTTTTTTTCTGAAGCTGTTAAAGGCACTACATCATCATAAAATCCTTTTATGCTCACTCTTCCTTTTTCATCTTTCATTGATGCAAGCAATTTTACCAGCATCATAGCAGGGTTGGGTGCCCAGTTGCCGTAATGGCCGCTGTGTAAAGGTCGTTTGGAAGCATACACGGTAAGATCAAGCTGTGCATCGCCACGAACACCGAATGCAATTTGTTTTTTGCCCGATTGGTGTACCGGCCCGTCGCACATGATCCACTGGTCGGACTGTAGCAGTGACTTGTGCGTTTCCAGTATTTCACTAAGATGTGGAGAACCGGCTTCTTCTTCACCTTCAAAGAAAAATTTAAGGTTACAGCCCGGCGCTAACCCACTCTTAGTTATTGCATCGTAGGCATTTAAAATAGCAGCAACGCCTGCTTTATCATCCGAAGCACTTCTTGCATATATTCTCCAGTCGCTATTATACTTGCCGTCTGCAGGAAAAGAAATATTCATTCCGCCTTTATCTATGGCCTGCGAAAATAATTTTGGTTCAAACGGGTCAAGTTCTTTTGCCCATTGTGCAGCATTAACAGGCTGCCCATCGTAATGTGCATAAAAGATAAGGGTTTGTGTTGCACCGGGCATCATTACCTCGCCATACACTGCCGGCGGTACGCCGGTTGTAACTGCATTTAAAAACTGTACTTTTTTTATACCCCGTTTGTTCATCATGGCCATAATGAAAGCAGCAGTTTGTTGCAGGCCTGCAGTATCTGCCGCAACATTCGGTATAGCAAGAAAATCAGTAAACTCATTAATGATAGTGCCTGCATTTTTATTGCCATAATTTTTTATTGCTAAAACCCCGGGTGACTGTGCTGCAACCAACTGGCCAAACAGGCAACTTAAAACAAAAAGGGAAATGTGTTTGCGCATAAAATTATTTTTATTGTATTAGGGGTGTTTCCATGTAAAAAGCTTCAAGCCATTTTCCTCCACGGTTAACGTAATTAACTGATGCCCGGATTTTTTCGGTCAGTTTTTTATCGCCGCAATATCCGTCCTGCATAGCAACATAGGTTAAAAGAACTGTGTTTTCATTTAATATTACAAACTTAAAATTATCAAGTGAAACTGTTTTTACATTACAATCTGTTTGAGTGGATTTGATCATTTGTGCCTTGTCAGTAATGCCTTCAGCATTTATCCATACACATTCTTCGGTTGTATTAGTTTTAAACCAGGTTGAGTTGTTGTTCTTCCAGGCATCCCAGCCGGCTTTTTCAAGTGCAATAATCTGCGCTTTTAATTTTGCATCTTTTGATATTTTAGTTTGGCAAAAAACAGTAGTGAATATATGCAGGGCAGCTATTAAGAGTATTAGTTTTTTCATTTTTTCATTTTTTGATTTACCGGGCTTTTGTAAAAAACAGGTAACACAACAAGATAGTGTTTTTAGTAAGGTATTACTTCGATCGTAAGCAACCAGTAAATTTTTTATTTTATGCTAATCTTTAGGCTCCCACAATTGAATTTTATTTCCTTCAAGGTCTAAAATATGAACAAATTTTCCATAGTCAGTATCCTCAATGTTGTCTACAATTGTTACGCCTTCAGTTTTTAGTTGCGCTACAAGCGCATCTAAATCTGCTACCCTGTAGTTTATCATAAAGTCTTTTTTGGATGGCTCATACATTTTTGCCGTTTCGGTGTTTACATTCCATTGGGTAAGGCCTTTTTTTGTGCTATCATCAATATCCCGCCATTCAAAACTTGCACCATAAGGGCCAGCATCCAGACCCAAATGTGTGTTATACCATTCCTTAATTGCTTTGGGGTCTTTACATTTAAAGAAAATGCCACCAATACCTGTTACTTTTTTCATAGTTGTATTTTTTGTGTTAGATAGTATTGTTTTAAAAGCGAAACCTAGTAGAAACGAAACTGCAATCAGCGTTATCGTCAACAATATTTTTTTCATTATGTATAAAATTAAAATTTAACGCTTTTGTTTTATCCTTAACATTTGAGGGTTATTTTACTGTGGATAGTTGCTGGGTTAAATTTATAATTAAAAGCTGATGTTTTCTATTACTGCCCGGAAATGTTTTGTGTGATACAAACCCGAGCGGAGGTTTTATTTTTAATCAACTTTTTCATTGGTAGCCTTAACACCATATAATATTGCTTCCTTAAGTATATCAATATTTATATCTTTTAAAGCCTTAAACTTAATGCAATACCCGGTCACACTTGCCTTGCCTATTTTTTTTCCATAGGTTTGGGTCAAGTATGTTTTGTCTTTAATGCCCATGACATAGACTGAGATTCCGGTTGTGTTTGCACTTAAACCAATTTGATAAAACTCCCTTGTGGTTCCATCAGCATATTTTATGGTGTAAGACCCATAGCCTATATTAGGATTGGAAACAATTTTTCCTTTATCGTCTTTACCATCTAAGAACCATAATTTACATGCCGGCATTACCTGCAGCATGAGCTTGTGCAACGCTTGCATTTCGCTGTGTTTTGGTTCAGATTGGCCGGTAATATATTGTTTGATTTCTTTTTGTGCGTTCATGTAAAAAATATGCCTGGTTAAATTTGTCCTTTATATTTTGGGTCAAAGTCCACCATCCATTCAATACCGTATTTGTCTCTAAACATTCCAAAGTACGAACCCCATGGACTGTCGGTAATTGGCATTTCAATTTGCCCACCTGCTGAAAGCCCGTTAAATAATTTGTCTGCCTCTTCCTTACTTTCTGCACTAATTGATATTTTAGACCTGTTTTCGTTTTCATTTGTTTTTCCCATAAATTCAGGAACGTCATTAGCCATTAAAACGTTTTTGCCAATAGGCAAAGCAATGTGCATAATTTTATTGGCTTCATTTTCTGCTACAGGAAATTCAGGGCTTGACAAGTCTTTGAAACGCATAATTTTTGCGAACTCCCCGCCAAATACTGATTTGTAAAAAATAAATGCTTCTTCTGCATTTCCGTTGAAGTTGATGTGAGGATTGATGAGTGGCATAATTTTTATTTTTTAGATTGTTAAAATGGTTCTTTTTTATTAAGAGATGCTTTGAAAGTGATTCCGATACCTGCCTGCCGGCAGGCAGGGCTATCGGGATTTCGATAAAGTTGCCAATAATTCTTCCAGGCTTTTCAATGTCATCGTAAATCCTTCTTTAAAGCCCATTGCAATCATCTTCTCCATCCTTTCCAGAGATTCATTATAAATAGAAACGCTCACTTTTGTTATTCCGTTTTCTTCACTGAAATTCAGCTCCCATTCAGAACCCGGCAATTCGGGATTTTCATTTTCGTCTGCAAAAGCATTCAAAAATTTAAAATTGGTTTTCGGACTAATAGATATGTATTGCTGAACTGACCAGCGTTCCAGTCCTTCAGGGCTTACCATAGCATAAAATCTTCTTCCGCCGGGTTCAAAATTCATGACTTTTGTTTTTGATGACCAGGGTTTGGGTGCCCACCATTGATCAAGAATTTCTGGTTTTGTAAAAGCATCCCATACCAGCGAAAGTCCGGCATCAAATTCCCTGTTTATAAATGCCGTTTTTTTTGATTTGTCCAGGGTAAAATCAAATACTAAGTCAATTCCCGCCGGACGGGATTTATCTTCATTTATCATTTTTTTTGTTTTTTCATTGTTAATAATACTTTGTCAAGTTGATTAAAACGGGTTTCCCAGATTTTTCTGAATTGGTCAATCCATTTATCAATCTCTTTCATTTTTTCAATTTCAAGTGAGTAGTAAATTTCTCTGCCCTGATATTCCTGTTTTACAAGTTCACATTCTGTGAGAATACGTAAATGCTTTGATACAGATTGCCTGGTTGTATGAAAGTTGTCGGCAATGGCGTTTGGCGTCATTGCCTGCAATGCAATTAAAGTTATAATTGCCCGCCTGGTGGGGTCGGCTATTGCCTGAAAAATGTCCCGTCGCATATTGTTCATTTTTTATTTGAGAAGCCAATCGGTTGCAAATATATGTGCAACTATTTGGTTTCGCAAATATTTTTTTAAAATTTTAAGATTACCTGTAGGGATGTAAAGCAGTTTTTTGCAGCAGGTTTTACAGTTAGGGTTTTAAGTGTTGGATATACAAACGGGGTGGTAAAAATTTACGTGATGTGCTGTATATATGCAGCATGAATGCGATGAAAACCAACCCGGCCTGCAAAGCACTTTACGAACGTTTAAGAGCCAATGGTAAAACAGGAAAACAAGCCTTGATAGCAGTGTGTAATAAACTTTTAAAACAGGTATTTGTCCCGATGCCTATCGGGATAAAAAACAACAGCTTGTATCAACCGAATTATTGTTCAGCAAAACCGTAAAAAAAGAGCAAAATTTATTTGGTTTTTTACACAGATTTCTGTTGGTAGCAGCTTTTCTCAACTCGCTCTTAAAGTCTTTCTATCAAAAAGTAGTCCTGCTAAAACTACAAAATTGATTACAGAAAAAAATCCTAATAAGCCATTAAAAATTGGATTGCTTTCATTTTTATACTCACTAATAAAGAAAGTGTCAACTATAAAGTAAATTAAAAAAACAAAGCTAATTAAAGTCAGAATTAATGCTAATAAGAAAGGAACCCTACTTTGTGTTTTCTTTTTTAAGTTTTCATAAACTGTCAAAACAATAAAGGTTGTTATACAAAAGACAAAAAGTAAATAATCTGTCTTTTTAAAATTAGAACTATGTCCAGCAGCACCAACTAATATTGAAGCTATGAATGCAACGATTGGAACTAATAATAAACTAGTTCTAAAAATTATTGATGATATTCTAAAAACATATTTCATTAGTCAGGAAATAATTAACTTTTTCGTTGGCTCGATTTATAAAAAGTCTTGTCGAGTTTGTAAATTGTCAAACAGATTAAGTTTTGTCTCACAACAAGAGTTAAGAAAAGTCCACCTTGTTACAAATGCTTATTAAAGACAAAATGCTTAAAATTTATAAAAAGCTAAATTGAAAATTGTCTGTTGGTGTGGGCTTTTATTAAGTCTTTTTACGATTCTATTTATTTGTTTTATCAGTCTGCCTAAACATTGAGGAACTTTTCAATAAAGTTGCTACCAACTCATAAATATACGCAAGTCCAAAACCAACGTTTTCTACAAGTTTGATTTATAAATTTATTATTTAATGTAACAACAATTGAAAAACGCAAGTTTTAATGAATGCATTCGGGCAGTGTTGTTGCCATCATAAAATATTACGGCCACTAAAAAACCTACTGCTTACTTATCCTGAAAATATATCCACCATCGGTAACGGCATACAGCATGCCGTTAAGCTGGGTAATATCACGGATGCGTTCTCTTTTATTGAAAAGTAATCTTTCTTCGCCTACTACTTTATTGTTTTCAATTACCAGGCGGGCAATATGTGTGCTGCTTTGGCCGCTGATAAATAAATTGTTTTTCCATTCGGGTATAGCATCGCCGGTATAAAATAGCATACCGCCGGGAGAGAGTACAGGATCCCAATAATACACGGGCTGCTCCATGCCTTCTTTCTGCTGAATGGAGTCGCCAATTTTTTTACCGCTGTATTCCAGGCCGTAAGTAATAATGGGCCAGCCATAATTTTTACCGGGTTTAATAAGATTTAATTCATCGCCGCCCATTGGCCCAAATTCAGCTTCCCACAGTTCGCCGGTTACGGGGTGTATATCCATACTTTGCGGATTGCGGTGGCCATAAGAATATATTTCGGGCAGGGCATCTTTTTGCCCTATAAAAGGATTGCCCGGTGCAGGCTTACCTTCTTTGGTAATTCTAAAAACTTTTCCCAAACCACTGTTCAACCACTGCGATTGTTTTCTGCCTTCCAGTATCGATCTTTCGCCGGAGCTTACAAAAATGTACCCTTCTTTATCAAATAATAATCTTGAACCATAGTGATAAGTGCTTTTTAATGAAGGAAAGGCTCTGAAAATAACGGTTGGATTTTTTATCATACTGTCTTTTTCATCCAGCATACCTTTAGCTACTGCAGTGTGGTTGGTGCTGTCTTTGTCCGGCTCGGAAAATGACCAGTAGATCATGTGGTTGGTTTCATAATCGGGATCGAGAGCCACATCTAATAATCCACCCTGGTTCTCATCTACAACTTTAGGAAAGCCGCTTATTTTTTTAATTACAGCACCATCGGCACTCAGTATCTGCATGAAGCCGCTTCTGTCGGTCATCAACAAACGGTTGCCGGGAAAAGCAATGATTGCCCAGGGGCGACCGATCTTTCCCAGCGAATCTACTTTATAAGGTGTGGTGGTGGTAACGCCTTTTACTCTTGTTTGTCCTGCAAAGGCAGGGGGGTAACTTGTGTTGGGTTTATTTTTTTCTACGGGGGCGTTTAAACTGTCTGCATCTGCAGCAGCAGTTTTTTCGCTATCGCTATTATTTGAACAACTGTACAGCGCAACTGTAATTAAAGAAAAATAAAAGAGTGTTTTTATCTGCATAAAATAAGTTTTAAAAATTGTGGTGTAAAAATAGGGCAGTGCAAAGAAGGAATAATAAAAATATTTACGAAAAAAACAGCAATAACAATAATAAATACCTCATACATGATAGAAGTTTGTAAAAATCTGCCGTGCCCTACGGCACTTGTAAAATATATTTTAATCTTTCTACCAACCTTTTGCCTCTCCGATGCATTCAAATCATTAACTCCACCAATGGGTTATTCATACATAAAACCAAATTCCCAACTCCAGATTCCAAATTCCTATTTCATTTCCTCTACCCATTTATCCCGGTCATCGGGGCTAAACTTCCAGGGGGCAAAATTGTTTTCAATATTGCTGAACATGCCGTTCCATTCCTGTGGTGCATTACTGTCTTCCATAATTAAGGAGCGGCGCAGTTCAATAATAATATCTAATGGCGAAATAGACACAGGGCATTCTTCCACACAGGCATTGCAGGTAGTGCAGGCCCGCAGTTCTTCAACCGAAATATAATCGTTCAGTAATAATTTGCCATCGTCTTTAAATTCGCCATTGGCGCTGATGTTTTTCCCTACTGCTTCCAGCCTGTCCCGGGTGCTCATCATTATTTTTCGTGGGCTTAATAATTTACCGGTTTGGTTGGCGGGGCAGGCGGCACTGCAGCGGCCGCATTCGGTACAGCTGTAAGCATCCAGTAAATTTTTCCAGCTAAGGTCAAACACATCTTTGGCGCCAAATTTTTGTGGTGCAGCATCTCCGCCAGCTGGCGGAGCCAGTTCGGGTTGCATCATGTACTTTACTTCGTTTTGTACATTTTGCATATTGGTAATTTTGCCTTGTACATTCAGCCTTGCATAATACGCATTGGGAAATGCCAGCATAATGTGCAGGTGTTTGCTGTAAGGCAAATAATTTAAAAAAGCTAAAATGCCAATAATGTGTAACCACCAACAGCTTCTTTCTATAATAATTAAACTGCTTTCACTCATGCCACTAAACAGGGGAGCGATCATTCCCGAAAAAATAAAATTACCGGTATCATGATAATGTTCGCTGCCCTGTAACTGTAAAGTTCTGTCAACACCGTTCATGGTAATAAACAATGTCATTAAAATAATTTCGGTAATTAAAATATAATTGGCATCACTGCGTGGCCATCCATCCAGGTCGTTGCTTATAAAACGTTTTAGTTTGATGATATTTCTTCTTGCTAAAAAAATAACACAAACGGCAATTACACCAACGGCCAGTATTTCAAAAAAATTAATTAAGAAAGTGTACAGGCCGCCAAGGAATGGAAAGAATAAACGGTGTGTGCCTGAAATGCCATCGAGCATAATTTCCAGCACTTCAATATTGATGATGATAAAGCCTGCATAAATTACCAGGTGCATTACGGCTACCAAGGGGTTCTTAAACATTTTCTTTTGTCCCAAAGCCAGCAGAGCCAGGTTTTTCCACCGCAGCGATTTATTATCGGAGAGGTCTTCATCTTTACCCAATAAAATATTACGGCGTATTTCGCCTATTTTTTTTGCAAACAACCAGCTGGCTATACCTGCCAACGCAATAAAGAGAATTTGCTGAAGAATATGCATAAGCAATGTTTGACCACAAATTAAACGAATTAGGTTAATTACACGAATTTTGTGAAGCAGTATTTTAAGACACGAATTATACTAATTACACGAATTACGAATGGGACCCTGCCTCTCTATTGTTTTTGGGTAGATAAATAATTCGTGTAATTCGTGTAATTTTATCTTAATTCGTGTAACAGTTATGAGCAACAAAAAATATATTTTAAGTGCAGCCATTGCAGAAAAAAAATTGCGCCGTATGGCTTTGGAAGTAGCAGAGCGGAATTATAACGAAGCCGCATTGACCTTAATTGGTATTAAGGACAGCGGTACCGTAATTGCAAAAAAAATAAGCGGTTATCTTAAAGATACTTTTAAAGGCGACATACAGGTGGTTGAACTGGAGATTGATAAAAAACATCCCGGGGCAGTAACCATAAACCCGGCAACCGATTTTAATGATAAAACTATAATACTGGTTGATGATGTGGCTAACAGCGGCAGAACCATGCTGTATGCATTAAAGCCTTTGCTTGACCAGCATCCAAAAAAGATACAAACTATGGCATTGGTGGAGCGTACGCATAAAACCTTTCCGGTTGATGTGGATTATGTAGGCATTTCTGTTTCCACCACGCCTGATGAACATATTTATGTTGAAGAGGCTAAGGGTGAAATTACCGGTGCCTGGATAGAAGAAGATTAATTATTTTATCCACCCGCCACAAAAAACATATAGAATAAAGACGCCGCAGTAAAAACTAATATGCCAGCTGCCAGCAGTGGTGTTATTTTTGCTCTTTTTATCATACTCATCATTAAACCAATGGCCATAATAACCAGGCCCAGCCATACCAGGTTTATATAAGGAAATAAATACGCTTTAAGTGTAACAAAATCTATTATCTTATCCGATTCCTTAATACCCAGTTTTATTTTTTTACCATCGGTAACACCGGCAAATTTTAAAAATAAATTCTGGGCATATACGGTGTCATCAATAAAGTTAACACCAAGGCTGTCTATCTGAATTAAAGGATAAGCTTTGTAATGCATACTGTCTTTACCTACCAGCGTAATATCCGCCATTAATGCAGCATCAGTTGGTTTAAAATTAAATTTTTTGTTAACAGGGTTTTTTACCACGCTGTTTAAAACCATAAATCCCTTGCTGTAAAATGCCGTATCGCCTTCAGCAAGTTCTTTAATAGTAAACTGTGCTGTATCGTTATGGTTGCCATCCGGATTTATACTGGAGATATAACTGTAAATATCTTTTGTAAGATAACGCTTGGTGCTGGGGTTGCTGCTTTTTAAAGCATCCTTACCAACATATACATCGGGGTTTAATTCAAATTGCTCCGATGAATCTTTTTTAACAAACTTTAGTTTATAATATAATCTTCCGTTTTCGTTACCGGCCGAGTCGCCGCTGTAGGTAACGCTGTAATCCAGCATACTTGTAGGAACATCCCTCAGCATGGTCAGGTTTTCTAAAGGGTTTTCCAAATCCCTGCCTTTATCATCTTTACCAAATGGAATATTAATACCTGTCACCCTGTTATCGCTGATTATTTTTTTATTACCCGAAGCAATGAGCATACCCACCAACATTAATGCAAAACCAAAATGCGAAATGGAAGCACCTGAAGCTTTTAATTTACCATTTAACCCCGACCATATATAAGCGGCATTAGCAATTACTGCATAAATCGAGGCAAATAGTGCTACATATATGGCGCCTAAAAATCCTGCGCCCTGTTTGTAATAAGTAATGGGGTAGAAGATGGCTAACAATGCCGTTACCACTGCTGCCAGTAAAGTTGGCAAAGCGATCTTTTTTAAAACGTATGCTGCCGGGGTGCTTTTGTATTTAAGGTATTGCGTAACAGCAGTAAGTAAACCAATTACAAATGCCACCAGCACCATTACTTTGTTGTAAGAAAACTCAGGGTCTTCTGGCGGTGCTATTTTAGTGCCGAATATTTTATTGTAAACCGGCACAGATGTTTTAGCAGTGATGAACATGGCCGACAAAAAGAAAACGATGGAACCAATAAACATCCAGAACTCCCGGGAGTCGCTTCTTTCTTCCTGGTGTATGGCCGGTATTTTTTTATAGTTTTTAAAAAATAAGGCCAGCATGGTAACCCCAAAAGATGCCAGGAAAAGGATAAGCATCAGTTTCATGATCTCATCTTTTTCGGTAAAAGCATGTACCGAAGTATCGCCTAAAACCCCGGTACGGGTTAAATAGGTAGAGTACAAAACAAAAACAAAACTTAGTATGGCAAATAAATAACTGGCCCTTAAAGAATGGCCTGTGGCTTTATAAATTACCATGGTATGTAAGCCTGCAATTAATATCAGCCATGGCACCAGCGAAGCATTTTCAACAGGATCCCATGCCCAGTAGCCGCCAAACGATAAAGATTCATAAGCCCATTTTCCACCCATCATTATACCAATACCTAACACACACGCAGTAAATAAAGCCCATGGTAATACAGGCTTAACCCAATCGCCGTAGCGTTTGGTTTGTATGCCTGCATAAGCATATGCAAAAGGTATAATGGTTGATGCAAAACCTAAAAATAAAACCGGCGGGTGAATTACCATCCAGTAATTACGCAGCAAAACATTTAAGCCAACACCGTCTTTTATAAAACTTAAATAATTGGCCTGGCTGAATATGGGGCCTTCAATTTCGTTACGGGTTAAGGTAAAAGGGCTGCTGCCGATCCTGATATCAAAAATATAAAGTCCCAATATCATCAATCCTAAAAACAGTTGTGCAAAACTTATCACGGTCATTACAGGCGCTTCCCATTCCTTACTTTTTGCAATGATAACAATGCCCAATACGCTGTGCCAGATGGTCCACAATAAAAAACTTCCTTCCTGGCCTTCCCAGATACAGGCTAATAAAAATTTACTTTCCAGTTCTTTGGAGGCATGCTTGTAGGCATACATGTACTCGAAGTAATGATTGGAGCAGATATAAAAAATTACACTGAAAATTATTAATACAGCAATGAGTTGTGTAACAAAAGCAATTCTTGCAAGGCGTATCCACGATTGTTTTGAAGTAAGCTCATTCTGGCGTGATGCGGTAAAGTAAGCAATTGTAGAAATAAGGGAAGCAATAAATGCAAGGATTACAAAAAAATGTCCAATCTGTCCGGGTAGTAAATGTTCACCTTCAAATAGCATAGTAATTTGTAATTAGGAATTTGTAATTGGTTTGGTTTGTTGCTCTGCTGGTTTCTTTTTTCTATCAAGTAAGCGATGTAGCCATTAATCAGTTTAAAAACCAATTCCTATTTACCACTCACCGACTTCTCCAACTCTTTTTTATCATCTTTATATTTGCTGGGGCATTTTAATGTAATGCTCGTGCATTCAAAAACATCTCCCTGCATTTTACCCTGTAATACCACTCTTTCGCTTTGCTCCAGTTCGGTAGGTTTACTGTTACGGTAAACTACTTTTGTTTGAGCGCCCAGACTGTCTACAATACTAAAACCAAGGTAATTCGGGTTTTTTACCGCATCGTATTCTATGGGTTGAGATTTATCTAATTTGGCGATTAAATGTACGTATTTGCCCTGTTTTGCTTTGGCAGAACTTATGGTGTCGTAAGTGGAAAAATCAGATGAAGGGAAGCCAAAAATGATTAAGGCAACAATTAAGGTGGCGATACCAACCAGTATAAAAATGTGTGTTTTTTTCATAGCTTAAAATTTCGGGGCAAAGGTATAACAAAACGGCTGCACTGTCGTTATTGTTAAGTGTTTTTTCACATGCAACTAAATATACTTTATACTCTACTATCTTTGCAAACCTTTTCAATAATACGTAATGACCGATCTCTCTCAGTTTGATCCCAATGCTGTTGGCAACCCCAACAATAATATATTCAGTTTGCCTTTTCAACAGGAAGATGCCCGTTTGGTAATTTTGCCTGTTCCCTGGGAGGTTACGGTAAGTTATACTGCAGGTACAGCAAGGGCCCCGGAGCATATGTTTAATGCCAGCCTGCAGGTTGATCTGTTTGATGCTGACTATAAAGACGCCTGGAAACAGGGTTACTTTATGTTGCCCTGCGACAAAAAAGTGCTGATGAAAAGTGATTACCTGCGCAAGGAAGCGGAACTGTACATTAATTATATTGCCAATGGGGAAATTGTGGCCGATAATAAGTTTATGTGCAAAACCCTTAAAGAAATAAATGAAGGCAGTCTTTTTTTAAATGCCTGGGTGTACGAGCAAACCAAAGACCTGCTCGACCAGGGTAAGCTGGTTGCGTTATTGGGCGGCGACCATAGTGCTCCATTTGGATTTTATAAAGCTATTGCCGCTAAGTTTGGCGATTTTGGGATGCTGCATATTGATGCCCATTGCGACTTAAGAAAAGCATACGAAGGATTTAAATATTCCCACGCTTCTATAATGTACAATACACTGGAAGAAATACCGGAGTTGAAAAAATTGGTACAGGTGGGTATAAGAGATCTTTGTGATGAGGAATTTGACTACATGGTAAGTTCCGGCGAAAGGGTGATTACCTATTTTGATAAAGACATTAAAGAAAGGCAATACGAAGGGCAAAACTGGAAAACCATTGCCGACGAAATTGTAGAGCATTTACCACAGCAGGTATTTATAAGTTTTGATATTGATGGGCTGGATCCGAAGCTTTGCCCACATACCGGTACACCGGTGCAGGGCGGCTTTGAAACCGAGCAGGTTTTTTACCTGTTTAAAAGGATACTGCAAAGCGGCAGAAAATTAATTGGTTTCGACCTGGTGGAAGTTGGCGTAAGCCGTACCGAATGGGACGAAAACGTAGGCGCAAGGTGTTTGTTTAAATTGTGCAATATGCTGGTGGCAAATAATCCTTAAAAAAATATTTTGTATTTATTTTACCCGGTAAATAATAATAAAACCAATCTGGATGTAGTGGTTACAAGAGCAATGTTTGCTGTAGCAGCCGCTGCTGCCTTTGCCCGTTATACCGACTTTGGATTGCTTTCGATACTTGCAGCAGCTGCTTTAATATTTGCAGCCGTTTATTTAAAAGCTTTACTGCGATATTTAAAAATGCCGGTGATAGTAATGCTGGTTATAGCCATTGTATTATTATGCCTGCTTACCTGGTCTCCTTACTTTGCCATAGTGTTGGTATTGCATTGGGCTTTAGAAAAATTTATTGCCAAAGAACCTGAATACGGAATTGATTTGAACGGAGTAAAAATTACAAAGCTCTTAAGCGAAAAATTATACACCTGGGCCGATATACAAAATGTAGTGCTGAAGGATGGGTTATTAACTATTGATTTTAAGAACAACCATATCTTTCAATGCCCGGTAACAGCAAAGGATGCTCAGCTTGACGAAAAATCCTTCAATGAATTTTGCCAACAACAACTGGTTAATTCCTGATCCCAGAATTTATTTTATGGAATTTTAAAGCAACCGCATCACAGTAAAAAACTCACTGTTATGCAAGCCCAAACCCAATACTCCATCCCGGTAGTTCATCCAGCTTTTGAATTATTAAAACGCTCAGCAAGAATATTACATTTTTTAGCGGCCTCGGTTATTGTTATTAATGCGGTGCATTTATTGCAGGCACATAATGCTAATAAAGTACTTTGCTATAGCCAAATGATTATTGCTGCAGATATTTTTTTACTGGTGTTCTTTGGTGGTGTGCTACTTATTGAAGCCCCCAGGTTAAACCTCATCTTCCGGTTAATTGAAAGTTTAACATTGCTGGGCATTGCCATTACGCTGATGAACGACGGGCATAACTGGTATGGCTTTATGCATGTGATAATTGCTGCAGGATATTTATTTTTATTTCGCCGGGAGTGGCGGGTTATCCGTTCGGAAGCGGTGGATATACGGCCAACCGGAATCACCGTGCCTAATTTTGTAAAAGATGCCGAGATTGGCTGGCACGAAATTAAAACCATCATCCCAAAATACCACAGTATTATTATTGAAACACTACGCCATAAAAAAATAGAATTCAGCCTGCGCCAGAATTTAAAAATTGATGAGTTGGAGCAAATAGACGATTTTTGCCGTAAACATCTAATAGTTGATAGATGATAGTAAAAAGATGACAGTGCAGCTGATCAATTACTGTCAACTGTCATCTTAAAACTGTCATCTATGTACTTATCTGCAAGCCCATACATACTTTACTCCGACGGGGAAGGAAATATTTTTGAAGACACTTCACTTTACAGCACCGGCCGCAGTGGCTGGGATGCACTGCCCATACCAACCGACGAATGGATAGAATTACCCAACGGTGGAAATTTATACGAATTACCTGGCCGCAAAGGTATTGGCATTGATGTGGAAACAGGGGAGATGCGGCTTTGTGAAAAAGGCTGGGCTGTTGCAGCTTTCATTCCGCCTGCACACACCGGTTTGTACATGGCGGCTTACGAAACTGCAAAAGATGCGCCTACTTTACCATTGTTTTGTTATACCGCAGCCGGTTGGCTCGATGATAAGATCTATGTGCCTGCAGTGCGTATTGAAAACGATGTGCGGCAGGAACATGCAGGTTATGATGATGAACAGATACAAACAGGCACCGATAATTTATTAAAAGCTTATCCGCATAACAGGCTGGTAAAACATTTAATGGAAAACTGTTGTATGACTTACACTTGCCCGGCTGCAAGAAATTTATCGCTGGGGAGGTGGGAGTGCCCTGTGCCTGTTTCTCCTGCATGTAATGCCAACTGCATTGGCTGTATTTCTTTTCAACCTGTTGAAGAAACCATCATCAGTACGCAGGACCGCTTAACTTTTAAACCCACAGCCGAAGAAATTACAGAATTTACGGTGCCACACCTGGAAACAGCCCCTTTCCCAATCATTAGTTTTGGGCAGGGCTGCGAAGGCGAACCTTTATTAATGTGGGAAACCATAAGAGAATCTATCATTGAA
>JAYVJU010000007.1:0-2968 GCA_043769035.1 Ferruginibacter sp. | reverse complement strand
GGGCCAAAAGCATTTGTTGCCGGTGCCGACATTACAGAATTTGGAGGATTGAATAAAGAAGAAGCAATGGAGCTGGCCCGCCGTGGCCAACTGGTATTTTTTAAAATTGAAAACAGTAAAAAACCTGTTGTAGCAGCTGTAAACGGATTTGCTTTAGGCGGCGGATGTGAACTGGCAATGGCCTGCCATTTCAGGCTGTGTAGCGATAATGCAAAGTTTGGTCAACCGGAAGTTAATTTAGGTTTGATACCAGGTTACGGCGGTACACAACGTTTAACACAGCTGGTGGGAAAAGGTAAAAGTATGGAACTGCAAATGACCGCTCAACTGGTTGATGCCAATGAAGCGCTGCAATTAGGTTTGGTAAACTATGTTACTACTGCAGAAAATTTATTGCCAAAAACAATAGAGATTTTAAATGTAATAATGAGTAAGGCGCCTATTGCTATTGGTAAAATTATTGAGTGTGTAAATGTAGCTGTACTAAGCGACAGCTCTTACAACAATGGCAAAAGTGGTTATGCTAAAGAAATAGAATCTTTCGGCGACTGCTTTATTACAGAAGATATGAAAGAAGGTACTACTGCCTTTTTAGAAAAACGCAAAGCCAATTTTAAGGGCAAGTAATAGTCCACTCTTTTTAATGCTTTAGTGAAATAAAATACCGACAGGTACTTTCATTTTATTTTCTCCTTGTAAATTATAATTTACATTCAACCCGTTATCGCCACCGGCATCGTAATACTTTACTTTTATTTTATGCATTCCTTTTGCTAAAAAAGCTTTGTCTGATTTTTCTTCCATGCCATGGTTACCATCGTTATTTACAATTAACTGATCATCTATATACAACATACTGCCATCATCACTGATAGTATAAAAATCGTACATGCCGGTTTTATTGATCTTAATAAAACCTTCAAATACAAATCCGTATTTTTCTTTTCGGTTCTTGTTATCAGTATTAAAATCGTTTACTGTACCGCTCTTTACAGGTTGCAGTTGTTCGGTTTTTGATATACTCATTGCATCAGCTTCGTAATATTTATACTGCAAGCCAGCTGATAACTTACCTGTTGCCACCGGTTTCATTGTTGTATAAGCTTTTACCGTTGTTTCCAACACGTCGCTATTGATTAACCCATCTTTTACTGCTATTACTTTTACAATTATGGTAGTATTTACTGTAAAAGGTTTACTGTACAATGTAGATTGCTGGCCTGGTGCTGAACCATCTGTAGTATAATAAATAGCAACCCCTTCTTCCGGTGTGCTGATGCTTACCATTGGTTGCAATGATTTATTATAAGATACATTTACTTTAGGCTTGCTAACAAACTTTCCGTAGTTATCAATTTTAACAGCAAATGCATAAGGAGCTTTTATTTTATTAGGATTATAGTCCGGAAATGTTACTTCAACATTATCGCCAACTTTTTTCCATTCCAGTTTTTCTTTGGATGACAGGAAACTGATAGTTGTACCTGCAGCCAATTGTATATTTTTCAATACCATTTTTTTGTTATCGGGATATTTTGGTAAGATGGCATACAAAGCATTTGTACCTGCATTGTAAGTATAAAAAACTTCTTTTACTGCAAAACCCGGATCGGGGTCGATAGTAATTTTTAACAGCATATCGCCACTCCTGTCTTTATATTCCCTATTACCATTGCTCCATTGCGAATGTGTTTTCCATCTTGTGGTATTGTAAATGGCTTCGCCATTAATTTTTAACCATTCTCCCATCTGCAATAAACGTTCCTGCATTATGGGTGGAATTTTTCCATGTTCATCGGGGCCAATGTCTAATAAAAAATTTCCGCCACGGCTTACCTTATCTATTAATTGCAATACCAGCGATTGGGTAGAATTATAATCCCATGCATCCTCTTCCCTGTTGTATCCATAACTATAGCCCATACCACGGCTTTCTTCCCAGGCATGATCTTCAAAATCTAAATCAGGTTGGTACTCGGGTGTATAAATACCACCGTGCTTAAAACGAAGGCCTGCGCCCCAGCGATCGTTCACTATCACTTTATTTTTTACAGGACTTTCATTATACAGCCAGGTTAAAAATTCTTTGCTTTTCCAAACCGAATCACTGGCTTCCCAGTCACCATCCGTCCAAAAAACATCGGGTTGATAATTATTGATCAGTTCTTTCATTTGCGGCCAGGTATGTTCGGCAGCAAATTTATTTTTATCTGCTTTCCAAAGTGGGTTAAACCATTCGTACAGGGAATAATACATGCCTGCATGTACCGGTGTTTTACGTACTGCTTTAAACAGATCATTGATCAAATCTCTTTTTGGCCCCACATCAACTGCATTCCATTTAAAGCCCCATGTTTTATCAGCTTCTTTATTGGGCCATAGTGTAAATCCATCATGATGTTTGGATGTAAGCACAATATATTTTGCGCCACTTTGTTCAAATAGTTTTGCCCATTCATCGGGGTTAAACAATTCTGCTTTAAAATCATTTGCCAGGTCGTAATAAGTACGGTTACCAAATTTTGCTTTATGAAATTTTTGCCGTGCAGTATCATTGTTTTGTAAGCCCTGCTGGTACCATTCTGCATATTGTCCTTTACTGCTCCAGCCCGGCACGGCATACACACCCCAGTGAATGAAGATGCCAAATTTAGCATCGGTAAACCATTGTGGTATTGGCCGTTTGTCTAAACTTCCCCAGGTGGGTTGATAGGTTTGTGCACCAGATTTTAGCACACAAATAATTAGCAGGCAGGCAATCGATTTTTTCATTGTTGTTATTTTTCAATAAGTGTTTCGGGAATAAGATAGGTTGATACTTCACTAATTAGAGGAACCCCTTTTGCATCTAATATTTTTATATTAATATATTGAGCATTAATTTTAGGAAAAGTAACGATACGTTTATTTCCTATTGTTGAAATTGATGTTGGAGAGTAATTAATGTCACCATTAATTCCCCATTCAT
>JAYVJU010000006.1:0-13500 GCA_043769035.1 Ferruginibacter sp. | reverse complement strand
GCCGGTATTGTTATTACACAGCGTGATGGTAAATTTATTTACTATGCTGTAAATTTTAAACGTATAGAAGAGATTGACACTTTTGTAAAACAATTAGTTGGCTGATTTTTTTTAACGTATGTAAAAAGCGTCACGCCTTAAGTGTGACGCTTTTTTATTTTATCTTTGCCTACAAACAGATTTTTATGTTTATTAAACAATTATATACAGGCTGCCTTAGCGAAGCTGCTTATTATATTGAAAGTGAAGGAGAGGCGGCAATAATAGATCCGCTAAGGGATATTGATGAATACATTGCACTTGCAAAAGAAAGAAATGCAGGTATTAAATATATTTTTGAGACACACTTTCATGCAGATTTTGTTAGTGGCCATTTGGATTTAAGTAAACAAACCGGGGCTCCTATTATTTACGGGCCAGGTGCAAAAACAGATTTTAAAGTTCACAACAGTAAAGACGGTGAAATTTTTAAACTGGGTAAAATAAGTTTTGAAGTATTACACACCCCCGGCCATACTTTAGAAAGTGCCTGTTATTTATTGAAAGATGAAAATGATAAGGCGCATGCTCTTTTTACAGGCGATACTTTATTTGTAGGTGATGTGGGCAGGCCGGATTTAAGCAGTGGCAATATGAGTAGTGATGAACTGGCAGGCATTATGTATGATACAATTCAAAATAAAATACTGCCTTTGGCAGATGATGTAATTGTTTACCCGGCACATGGTGCAGGCAGCAGCTGTGGGAAAAATTTAGGGCCTAATACTTTTAGTACTATTGGCGAAGAAAGACAAACCAACTACGCATTACAACCACAAACAAAAGAAGCGTTTATTAAAGTGGTTACAGAGGGTTTGGCTGAAGCACCAAAATATTTTGCTATTAATGCAAAAATAAATATGCAGGGTTACGATAGTATTGAAGAAGTAAAACAAAAAGGTCTTACCCCTTTAAGCCTTGATGCCTTTAAAAAATTAATGGCCGAAGATGTTTTGATTTTAGATACCAGGCATGCAGATAAGTTTACACAGGGCTTTATACCAGGCTCTATTTTTATTGGCCTTGAAGGCAGGTTTGCTGAATGGGCAGGAGCTTTATTACCATTTGATAAATCCATTATATTAGTTACCGAACCTGGTATGGAAGAAGAAACTGTTATCCGTTTATCGAGAGTGGGATTTGATAAAATGCTGGGCTTTTTACAGGGCAGTTTTGAAGAATGGAGCAATGCAGGTGAAAAAGTGGATATGATAATTAATATAGAAGCAGATGAACTGTCGATGGATATTCCACACGACCCCAACCTTGTGGTGGTGGATGTAAGAAGAGAAACTGAATACGCAGATGGCCATGTGAAAGATGCACAAAACATTCCATTAAATGAGATGACCGATGTTGCTGCAATTGCCGGGTTTGAAGATAACCAGAATTTATATGTGCATTGTGCCGGTGGGTACCGCAGTGTAATTGCATCGTCGATATTAAAACGCCAGGGTATTCATAACCTAAGGAATGTACTGGGTGGCTGGGGTAAAATAAAAGAAGAAAAAAAGATCACGGTGGAAAAAGATACCAGTGTATTAAATTAATTTTTAAGCCCCGAAAATTCGGGGCTTTTTATTGTGGTGCAGCATTGTTTTTATCCACCCATAAATTTCTATACTCTTCTTTCCACTCAAATTTAAACCGGCGGTGGCTCCACAAATAGTTAGCCGGATCTTCTTTAATTGTTTTTTCCAGTACATCACGATACATACAGGTAAGTTCGCCTGTTTCGGTAGCAGCGCTTTGTTCTGTAAGCAATGTTGTTTCAAAATGGTAATGACCACGTTTTATTTTTTTAAAGCCAACATAAACCACTGCAGCATTGTTTTTAACAGCTCCTTTTTCCGGGCCGGTTACAAAGGGTGTTGGTCTTCCAAAAAAATTTAGCCAGTAGCCGGATAATGCAGCGCCTGGGTTTTGATCTGCAGCAAGTGCCAGCATATATTGTTTTTTAAAAACATCATGCATCTTGTTTTTAAAATCTGTAGCACTTATTAAAATGGTACCATAACGGCTTCGCATATCAAAAAATATCCTGTCAAAAATTTTATTTTTAACAGGCATATAAATACCTACAAAGGGAATTTTTAAATTTATCGCATACAATAAATTAGCATACTCCCAATTAAATTGATGCCCTGCCATAAGATTGATACTATATCCTTTATCAATCAGATTATTGATTATATCAAAAGTTCCCGTGCTTCTTTTTAAGAGTTGTTTTTTTGAAATAGAGATAAACTTCAAACTCTCTACCATTGTATCGGTAAAATACTGATAGAATTTTTTTGCGATCTTCTTTCTTTCTTCATCTGTTTTTTCGGGGAAGGCAATTTTTAAATTGCCCAGCACAACATCCTTTCTGTACTTAATAACGTGATACAAAAGGAATGCAAAAAAATCACTTATCCCATAAAGAATAAAGAATGGGAGTAGTGAAACTAAATAAAGCAATGGGTAAACAACGTAGTACATCGGGTTAAATTGATGAGCAAAGGTATGCCGTTGAAGTGTGCGACGCAACTATGTTAGATAGAATTACAATGGCCCGTTACAAAATTTACAAAACTATGTTTTGTATCATTGCGCTCTTACCGGGATAATCGGTATTAAAATGCAATCCCCTGCTCTCCTGCCTGAACTCAGCACTTTTTACAATTAAAAATGCTACTGTTATCATATTCCTCAGCTCACATAACTGTGGCGATACTATTGTTTTCTTATACAACTCTTCGGTTTCTGCAAATAACAGATCAAGCCTTTTCATTGCTCTTTGTAAACGGGCATTGTTTCTAACAATACCAACATAATCACTCATCAGCAACTTTAATTCTTTTACACTTTGCGTTATTAAAATCATTTCTTTTGGTGCATTGGTACCGTCGGCTTTCCAATCGGGAACTAAGCCCCCATCCCCTAAAGTGGTGTTGCGAAGATTGATGTTTGAGATAGAATGCTGATAAGCCCTGTGTGCAAAAACCATTGCTTCTAAAAGAGAATTACTTGCCAGACGATTGGCACCATGCAATCCTGTACTGGCACACTCACCTGCAGCATATAAATTATTGATAGATGTTCTTCCCCACTCATCAGTTTTTATACCACCACAACTGTAATGTGCGGCAGGTGCAACAGGTATCATGTGTTGCGTAATGTCAATGCCAATACTCAAACACTTTGCATAAATATTCGGAAAATGCTCAATAAATTTTTCTTTGTTGAAATGGCGGCAATCTAAAAAAACATTTTCGGTACCTCCCACTTTCATTTCATTATCTATTGCCCGGGCAACAATATCACGTGGGGCAAGGTCTTTTCTTTCATCGTACCGCTCCATAAAAGCTTCGCCATTATGGTTTCGTAAAATTCCCCCATCACCACGAACAGCTTCTGTAATTAAAAAACTTTGTCCACGTACACCTGGTTCATACAATGCTGTCGGGTGAAATTGTATGAACTCCATATTCTCTATACGGCCCTTGGCTCTGTAAACCATTGCCACTCCATCACCAGTTGCAATTGCAGGATTGGTTGTAGTACGATAGACCTGCCCGTTGCCACCTGTTGCCAGCAAAATTATTTTAGAAAGTATTTTTTCAATTTTATTACTGGCAAGATTCAATACATATACACCATAACATTCTACATCAGGCGTAGCTTTGGTAATCAGGTAACCTAAATGATGCTGTGTAATAATATCCACTACAAAACAATGACTAATGAGTTCTATATTTTTTTGCTTGGCAATAGCTGCCAGTAAGGCCCGTTCCATTTCCTTTCCTGTTACATCTTTATGATGTAAAATCCTGAATTCGCTATGCCCGCCTTCTTTCCCTAATTTAAAATCGCCATCAGGTTCTTTATCAAACTGTGCCCCCCATTCAATTATTTCTTTAATTCTGTCCACGCCTTCTTTTACTACAATTTCTACAGTACTTCGGTTACACAAACCATCGCCGGCAATCATGGTGTCTTCAATATGCTTTGCAAAACTATCATTATCAAAATCGACCACGCCGGCAATGCCACCCTGTGCATATTTGGTATTCGTTTCATCGCTTTGTGTTTTGGTAAGCACCATTACTTTTTTATCCGGGCAATCCTGCGCCACTTTAAGTGCATAGGTTAAACCTGCAATACCGCTACCAATAACAAGAAAATCTGTTTGCATAAATTAATTCAAAAGTTAAAAATCGGTAAAATAGTATTTTGACTTTTTAGTTATCTACCCATGCCTCATTCTCCTTCAATAAATTTATCAGTTCATCCACAGCAATAGCACTATCAATATTTCTTTTTACCACCTCTTTGCCCCTGTACAATGTTATTTTACCAACACCACTACCTACATAACCAAAATCGGCATCAGCCATTTCGCCAGGGCCATTTACAATACAGCCCATAATAGCAATCTTTATACCTTTTAAGTGATTGGTAACTGCACGGATCTTTGCAGTGGTTTCCTGCAAGTCGAATAATGTTCGGCCACAACTTGGGCAACTGATATATTCTGTTTTAGAAATTCTTGTTCGTACGGCCTGCAGAATAGAAAAAGAAGTATTGTTAATGAACTGGTGATTACTTTTTGTTTCCAGATAGGTTCTACCCGACACTTTTTTATTTTCCAGTTTTGATGGATCGTTGATCAGCCAGATACCATCGCCCATGCCATCTAAAAATAAGGCCCCACTTTCTGTAGCAAAATGTATCAATTGTTCATCAATAGAAGTATGATAACTTTCTACAGCTAAAATTACCGGCGTTTTAATTTGCTGCACCATCAATTCATTTATAAAAGCCCTGACTGATTGCATACTATTACCTGCCGAAGAATATAAACACAGCACAACTGTATTATCAGCTTTAATTTTTTCTATTAGTACCGAATTATCTTTAGCTGCATCAACGGCAATAAAATTTATTGTAGTTGATTTTTTCGGAGCATCGATAAATTCATTGCCCTGGAAAAGCGGGAAAAATTTTTCTTTATCACTTACTGTTAACCAGGTTTTATAATCACACATCACCTTTAATGTTCCTGGTAATGCAAAGTCAATTATTTTATTGCCAGTATAAATATAATCGGCAGCAGCATCGCCTATATTCCATTTGTCTGTAACAGCATCATAAGTATAGCCTATAGCCTGCAAATGTTGGTGAAGAATATTTTCAGCCAGCATATAATCTGCTATTACAACCGGCACATGTTTTTTTCCAATGTTTGAAACTTCAGTTGTTTCCCTTCTCTTGTATTCAAATGGAGAGTATTCCAACTTAGCAATAACAGGAGTTTCTGTTGTCGGTTGTTGGTTGACGGCATATCGTTTCACTATATCTTTACAAACAGGTATCTCCAGTTCCGGATCTTCAGTTAACGAAACTCTTATTGTATCGCCAATACCATCTTCCAGTAAAGTTCCAATGCCAATAGCAGATTTTATTCTGCCATCCTCACCATCACCTGCTTCCGTTACACCTAAATGCAAAGGATAACATTCACCAAACTCTTCCATCATGTGATTAATGAGTAAGCGGTAAGCCTGTACCATCACTAATGGATTACTGCTCTTCATACTTAAAATAACCTGGTGATAATCTTCGCTTCTTGCTATACGCAAAAATTCCATCGCACTTTCCACCATGCCCATTGCTGTATCGCCATAGCGGCTCATTATCCTGTCGCTCAAACTTCCATGATTGGTGCCAATACGCATTGCCGTGCCATGTTCTTTACAAATTAAAACAAGCGGTGTAAAACGTTCTCTTATCCTTTCAATCTCTTCTGCATATTCTGCATCGGTATATTCTATCTGCTCAAATTTTTTCTTGTCTACATAATTACCCGGGTTAACCCTTACTTTTTCTACAATCCTGGCAGCAATTTCTGCAGCATTGGGTGTAAAATGAATATCTGCTACCAATGGCGTATTATATCCTCTTTTCCTTAATTCATCTTTTATATGCTGTAAATTCTCTGCCTCTTTTTTTGATGGTGCTGTTATACGAACCAACTCTGCACCGGCTTCTATACAACGGATTGATTGCTCCACAGTGGCCATGGTATCCATCGTGTCAGTCGTCGTCATCGTTTGCACACGTATGGGATGGTTATTGCCCAGTAAAAGATTGCCCACTTTTACTTCTCTTGTTGTAAGACGTTTGTATTCCTTTAATGATTCACAATATAATTGCATAGTTTATTTTGTTACTGCAAAATAACAACAAAAATGGTTGGTTATAGTTGAGGAGAGAATAAAATAATCATAATCGGCAAGGTTTAGTACAGATTGGGAAATAGAATTCCTCTTGCCAAACTTGCAGAGTTCATGTTGTACGCAGACTATTTGATATTAACCATACCTAACCAGTAGGTCATCATTTCATTATTTTTTATCGTACCAATTGCTAACATTGCTGTATCACCTTTTACAAATCCTGCAAAACTTTTATTCCTTTCGTCAAATGATTGCATTGTCGAATTGTCGATAATGGTCTGTCCTTGGGCATTAAGTTTTACTGTAAATGTTCCAGCCTTTGACACTATATGCACTTGGTCTGGGAGTCTATTGTCATTCATTGTTTTTATTACTGAAAAGTCATAGTTAGAACAATCGATTATTAAACCTTGTAATGACCTGAGTTCATAATTTTGTGGAATTACCTTAGAATTTTCTTTTTGAATTTGATTGTACTTATCATCCAAAACAAAAGTTGGATACGATTTTTTACTTTGCCCAGTACAACTAATTATAAAAAGTGAGATAATAAAAATTAAGGCATAGGTAATTTTCATAAAAGGTCTGCTTTAGAATATGTTACCGCTTTCAATTTATATTTTTTTCGGTACGTCAAACTTTGAAAGTGTTAGAAAATAACGTACAATATTAGTTTGAAGCACCTTTACCAATCCTTCTCAGGCTTATTTGGAGAAGCCGTATTAACTTTCCGCAGTTTATCCTGCAGGTTTTTTTCCTGTTGCAACAATGCTTTTAATTTTTCCTCAGCATCTTTTTTGGTAATTTTTGATGGCTGTGGCTTTGGTTGCTCCTGCTCTTTTTGCTTTTGCTGCTCCTTTTTCTTTTCGTCTTCTTTAGGTTTCTTCTGTTGCTTATTTTCCTTTTTCTGCTGCTCCTGTTGTTGCTTTAACTGTTGCAATGCTTTTTGCAGGTTTTGCCTGGCATCATCATCCTGCGGATCTAATTTCAGCGAATTTTTATAGGCATCAATACATTCCGGCAATTTTTTATTGTTCTGCAATACCACGCCTTTATTATAAAACGCTTTCGATTTTTCGCCCTTGGCAGCAGCATTAGCTACGGCATTTTCGTAAGCACTAATGGCTTCATCTTTCTTATCAGTTTTATATAAGGCATTGCCCAAATTAAATTGAGCTGTGGCATTGGCAGGAGTTTTTGTGGTTACTTTTTGATATTGCTCTGCTGCTTTATCAAATTCATTTTTATTATAGGCATCGTTTCCTTTTTTTATAATTGCCTTATCATCCTGGGCAACCGAAAAGAAAGGTAAAATACAAAAAGCAAGAGGCAAAAATGCAGCTTTGTTAACTGCTATCCCTTTAATCTTACTTATACTAATTCTCTCAGAAATAAAAGATTCTATAACCAACAACAACAATGATAATAAAAGAAAATACTGGAAAAAACTTTCGTAGTTAACTAATGAATCTTCTGTAACTGTACGCTGATCCATGCTACTAAGCTGTGCATCTAATTTGGCAACTACATCATCGGAATTATTATACAGCTGATAAATTCCATTCCCTTTTTCTGCAATGGCCTGCAACCCTGCTTCATTTAATTTTGTAATAACCGTATTGCCTTCGTTATCTTTTTTAGCTTCATTAGTGGCGGCATCGATTATTTCAGCGCCTTCTGCAGAGCCAATGCCCACTGTATTTATCATTACCCCTTCCGCTGCCATTTGGGCGGCAACTTTTGTGGCCTCTTCATCATGATCTTCGCCATCGCTAATTAAAATAACAGATTTATATTTTTTCTCTTTAGTATTAAATGAAGCATAACACATTTTTAAAGCCTCGCCAATTACCGTGCCTTGTGTTGGCACAATATCCGGCGTGGCAGAAGATAGATACATTTTTGCAGCCCCATGATCGCCTGTGAGTGGCATTTGTAAATAAGCTTTGCCTGCAAAAACAACAATACCAATTCTGTCGTTGTTTAATTTATCAATCAGTTTTCCGATAGCTTGTTTTGCCCTGTCTAATCTTGTGGGTTTAATGTCCTGCGCCAGCATGCTTTTGCTAACGTCCAAAGCAATCATCACATCAATACCATTGCGGCTTACTTTTTCGCTCCCTTTTGGTGAACGGAGATTGGCCAGCGCAAATACTGTGGAGGCAAATGCCGTAACAATTAAAAGAAATTTTACAGCAAAGCGTTGCGGAGAATAATTTTTGATCATCTCTTTCACTAACCTTTCATCGCCAATTTTTTTAATGGTTTTCTTTTTCCATCTTAAGGCTATAAAGTACAGCAATACCAAAACAGGTATAGCTGCAAGTGCCAGTAAATATTCGGTATGTTGAAAGCGGAGCATTTAATTAATCTGGCAAATTAGCCAATAACAAAACATAGTAATTGTTAAAAATTTATTTCTTCCCTTCAAAAAAGCCCAGTTGCTTTAAAATACCTTTGGTAATATTCATTCTTATATTACGCATATCAACATCACCCGTTCCGGCTTTTACAAAAGTTACAAAAAAGTACACATGGTTATTCTCTTCAATCCAGCCCACCAGCCAGCCAATATTATTTTTTTGTTCATCAAATCCCCAGCCGGTTTTATAACTCAATTTGTACGCCGTATTATCTTCCTGCAACATTACACCCTTTACCATTTCATGCACACTTTTTCTAAAGGGCAATTGGTTAAAATATAACCTTTTTACTAACCCCAGTTGTTCATCCGGCGAAATTTTTAATGTATTGTTCAGCCAGAAAGAATCAACAGGATCGCTTATATTTCTATTACCATACCCAATACTGTCAATCCATTTTTGTATGGTATCTTTTCCAATACGCCTGGCTACTTCCTGGTAATAAGGTACGCTGCTTACTTTAAAAGCTTCCGTCATACCCATATCTTTATTCAATTCCTCCCTGTCACGCTTTACACCATCCCACTTTATCACCATGGTGTCGTTTGTTATTACACCTGTTTGTAAACCAATTAACGAGTTTACAATTTTAAAAGTAGAGGCAGGTGAAAAACGCTGTGTATCTAATGCCATATTATAAACGGTAACTTTTCCGTCGGCATTATTTAATAATGTAAAGCAACCGTCAACCTTATTGTCATCAAAATATTTTTTAAGGCTGTTATCAATTTTTGCCTTGTTAACACTGCAGGAAGTAATGAACAATAAGCAAAAGGCAATGGGCAATAAGCAATAAATAATAGTAAATAAGCGATTTGCAATTCTAACTTGTTTATTAAAATAAAATCTCAACATAAATAAAATGCATTTTAAGCCCCTTTAGGGGTTTGGGGTTGTATTTAAATGTTTTGCAGTAGCATCCAGTGCATCGTAAAATTTTTGTCCAAACTTTCTTACTAATGCTTCCTTTAAAAATACATATACGGGTACTTTTAATTTTTTGCCCAGGCTGCAGGCAGCTTTGCAACTGTCTTCCCGTGGCTCGTAGTTTACATACACGTTATCACTGCGCTTGCTTTCTTTTGTTATTACCGGAAACAAATGACAACTGATGGGTTTTTTCCATTCCACTTTTCCATCAAGATAAGCCTGTTCAATACCACACTTTACAATCCCGGCAGCATCTTTTATACCATACACACAAACTTTACTTTTAATTGTAGGTGTAACCCAGCCAAATTCCCTGTCGTAAACATACCTGCCCTGCCGCTCAATTTCTTTTTTGCTTTCTGCATTCAAATAGGGCAGCACTGCATTAAACACTTCGTTAATTTTTTCCAGCTCAGCTTTAGCCAGCGGTGCACCGGCATCACCATCTACACAACAGGCGCCTTTACATTTTCCCAGGTCGCAAACAAATTGCTCCTTCACAATTTCGTCGCTAACTAAAATATTATCTATTGCAATCATGGGCGCAAATTTACAACAATCGTCAGCATAATTTTTTAAAATATGGAACACCAGCAAACTTTTCCTGTTCAACTGCTGTCCCGCTATCCGCTGCAAGTCCTCAACACGCTGTTGGCGTGTTTCCGGGCTTTCCGCTGCTATCGGGTGTAGGTTTTCAACAGTAACAATCAACTCAACATTTTTGCAGCAAAACCCTTAACAAATTTGTAACATCTTTTTTTATGGATATGTTTTTACACAGCCATCCTTAACCTCAAACCAACCTTTATGCCCAACAGCCGCCAGTTAACCCTGCAAAGCAGCGTTCGTTATTTTTTTGCTGCACTCTTCTGGATACCGATAGTTTTCTTCAGTTTGCTTTTGGTAAAAAATACACTGCCTTATTTCAGCTTCAGCACAAGTTTTAGTTTTATAGAAGAACGGGCTCTGTTGTTTTTAAAACCGGTGTACAAAGCCAGTTTTTACATTCATATTTTTGCAGGCATGTTTTGTATTACGGCTGCACTCACACAATTTTCTTCCTATATTTTAAAGAAGCGGAAAGTTATACATATCTGGATGGGTAAAATTTATGTATTGGTTGTTTTGGTTTTAGGGGCGCCTACCGGCTTGTACATGAGTTTTTTTGCAAAAGGAAGTTTTTGGGAAAGAGGCCTGTTTTTATTTATGGCTATTTATTGGTTTTACAGCACCACAAAAGGCCTGCAAATGATAAAAATAAAAAATGTACTGGCACATAAAAACTGGATGATACGCAGTTACAGCATGGCCATGACAGCTGTTACATTCCGGATTTATCATATCCTGTTTTATTATTTCGGTGTAGATCATTTACACAACTACGAAATATCGCTTTGGATAAGTGTGCTGGGCAATATGCTGATAGCAGAATATTTTATTTTCAGGAAAAGTAAATCTTACTTAAAAACATTTTATACCAATTAAACCATTAATCATTTAAAAAATAAAAAACATGAAAGCAATTATTTATGCCGGTATCGGGCTTTTTTCCGCTGCAACAGTTTATGGTGTAGTGGATTATTACGGAACAAAAAAAACAGGAACGCTTGACAAGATGTACAAAGAAGAAGATCCGGTATTACCAGCTAAAGAAGAAACCATAAACACAATTGAATTGCCGGTTAAAAACGAACCGGTTAAAACTACCGCAGCTAAAACCAAAATTGCCACAACAAAAAACAGTAAAGCAAAAAGAACTTTTCCGTATAAAGCCAAAATACGGGAAGTAAAGTTTTCTGATTTTTCAAGGGGTAGAATTGTACCAAAAAAAGTTGCAGAAGATTCAAAAACTGTAAAGCCGGTTATTGAACAGGAAGACAAATAATTTACTTAGGATTTTTAACCGCTGTTGAAGGCAATTTTAATATTGCTGCAGGCAACTTTTCTGCAGCAGTATTTTTATTTGTCCAGCGGAAAGTGTTTATCATATGCTCAATATCAACCTGTAAAAAATCCTGTACAGGTTTTAAAGAATCTGCATTGGGGGTTACATCAAAATATAAAGCGCCCCTGATAAAATTCTTAGTGGTATCACTTAAAAAAAACTGTTTAGCTGTTGCTGCATTGCCGCCTACTTTAAAAAAAATACCGGTAACGCCGTTTGGCGTATGCATCAGGCTGTCTTTAATAGCTGTGGTTATAGCCTGGTTTTTATTGGTAAGGTTAAAAGCATCAGCCACCATATTATCAAACACATTAGTACCCGCTGAATCCCTGTAGGTTCCATCAGCCTTTTTTAATTTATAAATAGCTTTGCCGCCAACAATTTTATAACTTAAAAAAATGCGGCCGCCAAACTGTGGAAAATCAATATTTACCCAATAAGGGTTTTCGGGATTGCTGTCGAAATAAGTGCTGTCTTTAATAACAGTTGCATAAGCCGGGTACTCAAATGTATAAGGAAAATCTTCCTGCTGAAAGCTTACATATTTTCTTTCGGGAAAATCTATTCTGTAATAGGCTTTCTTTTTAGAAGTATAGGTTGAATTGCACGAGAAAAGGAAAAAGCAAAAAGTAAAAAGCAAAAAAAAGCAACGCATAATTATACCTGAAATTAAATTTTGAATGCTGGCCATTGAAAATTATTCTTTTTCTTTTATTGTAATTTTTACTTTGTCAATCCTGTTCTTATTTATTTCTAATGGTATAAATATAAAATCGCCGCTTACCACCTCTTCATTTATCTGTGGAAATTCTCCGGCAATTTCCAATACCAGTCCCGCAAGCGAATCGCTGTCGCCTCTTACTGTATCAAAAGTATCAACAGGTAAATTTAATGCCTTACACACATCATTGATCATCGTTTTGCCTTCAAAAATATAATTAAAATCATCCAGTTTTTTATTCCCGCTTTCTTCGTCATCAAATTCATCTTTAATATCACCGATTATTTCTTCCATTATATCTTCCAGCGTAACAATGCCTGAAGTACCGCCAAATTCATCCACCACTATTGCAAAATGATTTCTCCGGTTCCTGAATTCCTGTAACAGGTCTTCGATCAGTTTTTGCTCATGTACAAAATAAGGCTGCCGCATTAACTTATGCCAGTCATAATTATCCGGTTCATTTAAAAGAGGCAATAAATCCTTCGTGTGTAACATGCCCACCACTTCATCAAGATTATTTTTATATACCGGTAATCTTGAATAATGTAATTCTTCAATTTTTTTAATGGTATTGGCAAAACTGCTGTTATAATCAATACCGCTTACATCAAGCCTGGTACGCATAATTTGTTTTACCGTGGTATCGCCAAACTTTCTTATCCCCTTTAATATTTTCTTTTCTTCAAAACTGGCTTCATTTTCCGGAAGCAGATCAATGGCATAGTCTAAATGACTGCTGTCCATTGCCGCAGTATTATCCGACGAAAATTTCTTTTCAACGCCATCGCTGAATTTAACCATGCGTTTACTGAAGCGGTAAAAAAGGCTGTTGAAAATTTCGACAATAAGCGAAGCTGTTGCTGCAAACCATATTTTATGATGAGTGGCCCAAACTTTTGGCAGTACCTCTGCAAATAATACCAGTAAAAAAGTAACCGCCACAACTTTAATTAAAAACACTGTCAAAAAATTAAAGTGCGATGCACTTATCCAGCCTTCAATTAAAATGTTGGAAATTAAAATAATACCAATGTTTACAAAACTGTTGGTAATAAGCATGGAGGCCAATAAAGTTTTGGGCTGCTCCAGCAAACTTACAATGCGCCTGTAAGCTGGTTGCTGTTTTGTTTTAAGAATATTGATATCCTTATAAGTAAGTGAAAAAAAAGCCACTTCGGAGCCGGCAAGTAAAAATGAAACAACCAATAACAGCAGTGC
>JAYVJU010000005.1:0-5880 GCA_043769035.1 Ferruginibacter sp. | reverse complement strand
AAAAACCGCAGGCAGCAATGCCCAGCGTAAAGAAGGTAATTCTTTATCAGTTTTATTTGCAATGGCGGCAATGTCTTCTAGCCGGGCATCGGGAGAGTCTCGAAGTGGAATGGGCATTTTTTTATTTAACCAACGGGCAACAAAATATCCAACTGTAATTGTACAAAGGCCAAGCGTAGCTCCGCAATACATCATCAAACCAATGGGCACATTCATAGCTGCTACTAAAAACAAAGGCCCCGGCGATGGTGGCACATAAGAATTTGCCATAACAGCCCCGGCAATAACCGACAGAGCTAACAATAAATAATTTTTACCTAAACGCATACCCATTGCTTTGGCCAGAGGCATCATTAAAAAAATAACGGTATCCACAAATACTGGAATGGTAAGAAAAAAACTACTCATCATAAAGCCAACCGGCGCATTTTTTTCTCCGGTTATTTTCAGCATGGCTCTTATTATTTTTTCGGCAGCGCCACTATCCAGCATAGATTTACCAATGATAGCTGCCATCGCTATCAAAATACCAACTTTGGCGCAAGTGTTCCCAAACTCTGTTCCAATTCTTTCTCCAATACTTTTGTGCGATAATTTTAAAGCCTCATCTGCAGCTATACCTTTTGATAAAAAAAATTGTTCTACCGATGCTACAGGTGTAAGCAAAGCCACCGCTACCGCTGCAAGCAACAAAGCCAAAAATGGATGCAGCTTAAAGCCGATGATACCTCCCACAACAATTGCAATACCTGCGAAAAGAATAAAAATTGGATTTGCCATAAATATACCAGGCTGTTTTTAAATTAGCATCGTTAATTCAAACTTACTTCTTTTTTGTTGATATGCGCTTTTAATTACACATAAAAATGGCGGCTTTAATGTAGTTTGTGATGGCGGAAGTACATTGTTGCCGCAGGATGCAACAGGACAGCTTGCCACTGATGTGCCAGTAACTTACATGTTCAAAAGAACGATTGTATGTTGCGGATTCTGGCTGTATTTTTTATACTGCTTTTTTATGGTGTGGTAAGTGCACAAACTACCTCATTATTAGTTTCCGAAAAGCCTTCCACTTTTTCTTTATTTACACCATCTTCCACCGCCAATATTTATGTTGATAGCAGCGATGCAAAAGTTGTTACCATTGCCGCCAATGCTTTTGCAGGTGATATGCAGTTGGTATCAGGCAAACAAATGCAGGTAGTACATCAAATGCCTGTAGATGGTTTTACAATTGTGGCAGGCACAATCGGCCAATCAAAAATTATTGATGATTTAATTACATCAAAACAATTAGATGTTACTTCAATAAAAAATAAATGGGAGAGTTACACTATTCAAATAATTAAAGAGAGCAACAAAACAAAAAGTGCTAAGCTCCCCTTTAGTGGCGGCGGGGTATTGGTTATTGCCGGCAGCGATGCAAGAGGAACTGCCTACGGCCTTTTTCATCTCTCAAAATTAATAGGTGTTTCTCCATGGGTGTGGTGGGCAGATGCAGCGCCGCTAAAGAAAAATCAATTGTATGTTTCCGGTACTTATATTTCTACAGAGCCGTCAGTTAAATTTCGTGGTATTTTTTTAAATGACGAAGACTGGGGCTTGCAACCTTGGGCAGCAAAAAACTTTGAACCCGAAACCGGCGACATAGGCCCGAAGACCTATGCAAAAATATTTGAACTGTTATTAAGACTAAGAGCCAATCTCATCTGGCCGGCCATGCATCCTTCTACAAAAGCTTTTTTCTCCATTGCTGGTAATACAAAAATGGCGGAAGATTATGCAATAGTAATCGGCAGTTCACATGCAGAACCTATGCTCCGCAATAACGTTGGTGAGTGGAAGGATAAAACAATGGGTGAATTTAATTATGTGGCTAATCATGATACTATTTATCGTTATTGGGAAGAACGGGTAAAACAAACCAAAGGCATTAATGCAATTTATACATTGGGCATCCGTGGTGTACACGACAGCAAAATGCTTGGTGCCAATACCATGCAAGAGCAAAAAGAAGTGATGTATAAAGCAGTAAAAGAACAAAGGGAAATATTAGTGAAGCATATCAATCCTGATGTAACTAAAGTACCACAAGCATTTATTCCTTACAAAGAAGTGCAAGATATTTATGATGCTGGATTTAATGTGCCGGAAGATGTCACCCTGGTTTGGTGCGATGATAACTATGGCTACATCAAACATTTTCCCAATGAAAAAGAAAGGATGAGAAAAGGCGGTAACGGAGTGTACTATCATATATCTTACTGGGGCAGGCCGCATGATTATTTATGGCTGGCCACCAGTCATCCTGCACAGGTGTACACACAAATGAAAATGGCGTATGATAAAGGGGCAAAAGATATGTGGGTGGTAAATGTGGGTGATATTAAACCGGCAGAATATTTAACAGAGCTGTTTCTGGATATGGGATGGAATATGGAAACGATTGAGAATAACAGTAAGGGTTTGGATAAACATTTGCATAGTTGGTTGGTAAGAGAATTTGGTGCAGCAAATGCAAAAGAAATTATTCCGGTGATGAATGAATATTACCGTTTGGCATACATCCGTAAACCTGAGTTTATGGGAGCCACCCGTACAGAAGAAAGCGACCCTAAATATAAAATTGTTACCGACCTTCCCTGGAGTGAAGCAGCCATCAACCAGCGGTTGAAAGAATATGCAGTGATTGAAGCGAAGGTGTTGCAAATATCGAAACGTATTACAGTTGAAAAGAAAGACAGCTGGTTTCAGTTAGTAGAATATCCTGTAAGAGGAGCGGCAGCTATCAATAAAAAATTGTTGTATGCACAACTGGCAAGGCATGGGAAAGCAACATGGAAAATAAGTGATGATGCGTATGATACCATTGAAAAATTGACAAATCAATACAATAAATTGGGTAATGGCAAGTGGCAACACATAATGGATTTTAAACCAAGAAAACTCGCCGTGTATGATAAAGCAGTACGTACAACAATTGATAAGCCATTAGTTCAGTTATCAAAACCACTTTTTATATTTAACGGAACAGGCTATAAAAAATTTTCAGGGCAAAAGCCACTAGCGCATGGATTGGGTTACCAGCGGGGTGCTGTTAGTTTATCAAAAGGAACATCTTTATATTTTGATTTTAAAATAGGCAAGAGTGATTCAATAAATATTGTTACTGCTCTTGCCCCCAATCACCCTGCGGAAGGAACAAAAATCCGTTATACAATTCAGTTGGATAATGAACCTGCTATAACAGTTGATTATGCCACACAGGGAAGAAGCGAAGAGTGGAAGCAAAATGTATTGAGTAATCAGGCTATCCGCAGCACCAAACATTTTGTTGCCAAACCCGGAAAGCATACGATAAAAATTACAGCGGTGGATGAAGGTGTAATAGTTGACCAGGTGAAAATAGTGGCTGATTAAGTATTGTAAGTTTACAGGGTGAAGTAGATGAAAAATAAATGTGCTGCTGTTTGTCACACCAATGCATGTCAGAAGAACAGATTTTATAGTTTTACCAACCCCGAAGGGGTTAAACCTGCCTGCCGGCAGGCAGGTGTGAATAGCTCCGGGTGAAACCCGGAGATTAAAATGAATATAGGAAGCGAACCCCAACGGGGTTCAATGTGATTAAGGAGGAGAGAAATAGTATAAAAGAATCAGAATCGTCGCAATTGCACAATAGTATTTTGCAGTTGAAGAGTGCGACGCAACCAAAGCTGATAGTAATAATAAAGTCGATAACAAAATAAAAAAATACAATGTATAAGATTTGCAAAGTTGGGTTACTCATAACTTATAACTTATTACTTTTTACTTCTCTTCAGGCGCAGCAAAAACAAATTCAATATCTCAGCGGTACGGATGCCACACACACCGTACAGTGGGATTTCTTTTGCACCGCAGGCCGCAACAGTGGTGAGTGGAAAAAGATACAGGTGCCCAGCAACTGGGAGCAGCAGGGTTTTGGAAATTATAATTATGGAAGAGATTATAAAACGAATGGCAAAAATGCAAGATTTTATGATGAGCAGGGAAAGTATAAATATGAATTTAAAATGCCTGCATCTTTCAAAGGCAAAGTGGTAAATATTGTATTTGATGGCAGCATGACGGATACAGAAGTAAAGATCAATGGAAAGAGTGCTGGTGCTATTCATCAGGGAGCTTTCTATCGGTTTAAGTACGATATTTCTTCATTGCTGAATTATGATAAAACAAATTTACTGGAAGTAACAGTAAGTAAAATGAGTGCCGATGCAAGTGTGAACAATGCAGAACGATTGGCAGACTACTGGGTGTTTGGTGGCATTTTTCGTCCGGTTTTTTTAGAAGCTATGCCAAAACAATATATTGATTATGCAGGTATCAATGCAACAGATGATGGTAAATTTAAAATGCAGGTGCATTTAAAAAATATTTTGCAGCCGCTTATAATTAAAACCATTATAAAGGATAAGCAAAATATTGTTATAGCTAACGCCACTACAATTGCAAAAGCAGATACATTATCAACAGTAAGTTTTAGAGTACCGGATGCAAAACCATGGACATCGGAAACTCCAAATCTTTATACTGCCAATATTATATTACAGGATTTTTCCGGAAAAAAAATCTATGAGATTAATGAAAAATTTGGTTTCCGCACTATAGAAATAAAATACGGTCAGGGTATTTATATAAATGGCACACAGGTAAAAATGAAAGGAGCCAACCGCCATTGCTGGTGGCCGGAAACTGCAAGGGCATTGAGTAAAGAACAGGAATTACAAGATGCGCTGCTCATAAAAGAAATGAACATGAACGCAGTTCGTTGCAGCCACTATCCGCCTGATAAATATTTTTTACAACTCTGCGACAGCCTGGGTATTTATGTATTGAATGAACTGGCTGGTTGGCAAAAATTTTATTCTGCCAAAGCTGGCGAGCCATTGGTAAAAGAATTAGTGTTACGGGATTTGAATCATCCTTCGATTATTTTTTGGGACAATGGAAATGAAGGCGGCACCAATAAAGAATTGGATGATGATTTTGTAAAATGGGATTTTCAAAAACGTCCTGTCATTCATCCGCACCATCGCCCCGGCAATCAGTTTAATGGTATTGATTGCAATCACTACGAAGATTATTACAGCACACAAAAAATATTAAACGATTCATTGATTTACATGCCTACAGAAATGCTGCATGCACAAGATGATGGTGGTGCCGGTGCTGCCATGGATGATTTTTGGAACCTGCACTGGAAGTCGCAAAAAAGCGGCGGTGTATTTATTTGGGCATTGGTAGATGAAGCTGTTGTACGTACCGATCTTAACAATGCACTGGATGCAAACGGCCTTAATGCAAACGATGGAATACTTGGGCCACACAGAGAGAAAGAAGGCAGTTTTTATGCCCTACGTGAAATTTTTTCTCCCATAAAATTAAATATGCCGGTAGAACTGCCAGCAAATTTTAACGGACAAATTACATTGGATAACCGCTTTCATTTTCTCAATGCCAATCAATGTACCTTTTATTGGGCATTGGTAAATTACAGCAAACCATTTGATAGTTTTGATGGCTATGTGGTACAACAAAAAGGAAATATTACTGCACCAAACATTGCCGCAACACAACAAGGCACACTGCAATTAAATTTACCTGGCAATTTTAAAGAGTATGATGCATTGCTAATTGTTGCTAAAGATAATTTTGGTAAAGAGTTGTACAAATGGACGAGTAAAATAAAAAGCAATCAATCCATCGTAGATAATTTTATAGTAACAAAAACAGATTCAGTCTTTGTAAAAGAAACCGATACGGTATATACCATAAAAGGTGGCGAAGTAAGTATTACACTCGATAAAAAATCGGGTAATCTCGTTACTACAAAAAATA
>JAYVJU010000004.1:0-9368 GCA_043769035.1 Ferruginibacter sp. | reverse complement strand
GGATTGTAAAGTACCCGTAGAAAATCTGTTAGGCGAAGTTGGAAAAGGCCACATTATTGCTTTTAATATTTTAAATATTGGCCGTTTAAAATTATGTGCCGCTGCTATTGGAGCCTCTAAAATGGCATTAGACAACACTATAGAGTATGCAAAAACACGAGAGCAGTTTAAAACAGCTATTGCAAATTTTGGCGCTATAAAATATAAACTGGCCGAAGCTGCCATAAGAATTTTTGCAACGGATAGTGCCACTTACCGCACTGCAAAATGGATTGATGATAAAGAAACTGAATTAATAAATGCAGGTAAGCCTTTTAACGAAGCATTGCTTGGTGCTGCAGAAGAGTTTGCAGTAGAGTGTGCTGTATTAAAAGTAGATGGTAGTGAGGTATTGGATTTTGTGGTGGATGAAGGTGTGCAGGTACATGGTGGTAACGGCTTTAGCGATGAGTATATGATAAGCAGGGCTTACAGAGATAGCCGTATTAACCGGATTTTTGAAGGCACTAACGAAATTAACAGGCTGCTTACTGTTGATATGATTTTAAAGAGCCATGAAAGGTAAGTTGGATTTGATGGGGCCGGCAATGGCAGTAAGTAAAGAGTTAATGAGCATTCCGGAATTTGGAAATGAAGATGAAGCACCTTTTGCAAACGAACGCAAAGCCATTATAAATATGAAAAAATGTATTTTAATGGTGGCAGGTGCTGCAGTACAAAAACTAATGATGAAGATAAGCGATGAGCAGGAAATATTAATGAACATTGCAGACATGGCTATACAAACCTTTATGGCTGAAAGTACTTTACTAAGGGTAATAAAAACTACAGATAAGCAGGGTGCTGCTAACACCGCTTTGCAAACTGATATAATGCGTTGTTATTTAAACGATGCTAACGACAGGTTGAACAAAGCAGGTAAAGAAGCTATTAATGCTTTTGCATCCGGTGATGAACAGCGCATGATGTTGCTGGGCTTAAAACGCTTTACCAAAACCGAACCTTTTAACAGTAAAGACGCAAGAAGAAGAATTGCAGATAAAATGATTGCAGAGAATAAATATCTCTGGTAAACTTAAAATAAAACTATAACACAAAGCCATCCTAACATCTTAAGGATGGCTTTTTTGTGAAAATATTTACTGTACTTACTTCATTTTATATTTAACTTTCAGCAATGAAAATAAGCATATCTTTTTTGTTTTTATTGATAGTAGCAATTGCACAGGCACAAACTATTGATAAGCCATTTATTAAATTGGTAACGCCATTAAAAGAGAAAAATAATGTAAACAGCTCACGTAATTTTTTAATTGGCAGCACGTGTAAAAATTGTAACCTTACTGTAAATGGAAATGCGGTAAAAGTATATGCAACCGGAGCCTTTGCTTATGAGCTCAACTTAAAAACAGGCGATACTTCCTTTAGCTTAATTGCATTTAATGCACCGGATAAATCTGTAAATAAAAAAATTACTTATAATTATTCTTTACCGGCGCCGCAGGATACGGTTAAAACATTAGACATTGCCAGTATTGAAACTTTTCCGCAAGGCAATTTATTGGTACAGCCGGGAGATAAAATAAAATTCAGGGTTAAAGCATTAACAGGCTGCACCGTTGTTGCCGGAAAAAATATTCCATTGTACGAAATGCCTGTAGCAATGCCTGGTATTTACCAGGGCGAATATGTAATAAAGGAAACAGATAGTTTTTTAGTTGCTAAATTTCCGGTTACTATTACTGATATAAGTGGCAGATCAATTACAAAAGAATCTAAAAATACCATATCCATGTTTTCTCCATACAGCCCGGCCATTGCTGTTACTAAAGGCAGGCTGGCACATTTGCTTTTTGGTTTGGGAGAAGACAGGCTGGGCGGCGCTAAGATCGGTTACTTAGATTCGATGGTGCAATTGAACATTATTGGCAAGGTGGATAAGAAATATAAAGTACAGTTATCTAAATACCACACGGCATATATTGATGATGATAATATTCAGTTTTTACCAAAAGGAAATTTTACACCTGAATCACTTACCAACAGTTGGCGTGTGTATGGCGATTCGTTATATGATTATGTTACGGTGGGTTTGTTTGCAAGATTACCATACCAGTCTTTTCTGTTAATCGATCCTTCTAAAATTATTATTGATGTTTTTGGTGCTACCAACAATACCAACTGGATAACACAATTAGAAAATGTAAAAGAGATTAAAAATGTTTATTACGAACAAACCGAAGATGAAGTTTTTAGAATAACTATTGAATTAAAACATCAGCAGCACTGGGGTCACAGTATTTATTACAAAGGAAATATGCTGGTGATAAAAGTAAAGCGGCAACCGGAAAATTTATCGTTAAGTAATTTAACCATTGCGGTAGATGCAGGGCATGGCGGCAGCAACACCGGTGCCGGAGGGCCAACAGGCTCATCAGAAAAAATACTAACACTGGCAGTTGCATTAAAGCTGCAAAAAGTACTGGAACAACTGGGTGCAAAAGTTATTATGACAAGAACAACTGATAAGCTTGTTGATAATTTACAGCGTGTACTTTTTTACAGAGATAGTACGCCTGATTTGCTCATTAGTATTCACCTGAATGCCGCAGCCGACCCGATAAGGGTTAGCGGCACCAGTACTTTTTACAGGTATATTGGTTTTAGAGATTTAAGTCATAGCATTTATAAACGTATGCTTGAGCTGGACTTAAAAGAATATGGCAACAACAGCAGTTTTAATTTTATGCTCAACAGCCCGATTGAATATCCCAATGCGTTGGTAGAAACGCTTTTCATCAGCAACCCCGAAGATGAAATGAAAATACTGGATGAAAATTTTCAACAACAGATAACAGAGAAAATTGTATTGGGCATAAAGGATTTTTTAAATAATTGTAAACAATAAATCCTTGTGTACTTAGTGTCATCCTTTGTGTTCTTTGTGGTTGATATATTTACCACAAAGAACACAAGGGGCAATCACAAGGGACACAAAGTGAAGCAGCCTATTTTTTAATGGCTTCTAAAAAAGCTTTTTCTGTTTCTTTTGCAGCGGTAATCATTTGCGTTGTCGGGGGCATATCACTATCCTGTAAAGCATTGTGTACTGCTGCAAATGCAGTTTGTAATTTATCAAGATCTTTGGCACCGTTATTTTTTGCAGCAATACACTTTTGAATATTGTTGTAACACATTACACTTATGTCGTGCTGCAGTTGCAGGTCTTTAGTACCTGTTTTAATTCTTGGATCCATCTTTACCCGAAAAGCCTGGAAAAATTCTTTTCCATCAACAGTAAGTTTGGCAATATACACACCCGGCATTACCCATGGCGAAGTAGCATCCGGCGCTGTATTTTTATAAGTTGCAGCAATAGGAAAAGCCGGCGGCAAATTTAATGGCTGGTAATGCATATCCCACATAAAACGGTGGCTGCCTTCGGTGCCCGAAAGTATTTGTTGTGGCCTTACCCAGTAAGGCGGCACATTGTTAGCCGGTATTTTATACAAACTGTCTTTGTTGCTGTATGTCCTTATCAGTTTGTTGGGTTGTGTACGTATTTTACTGAAATCATTATCAGATACAACGCCTTGTATTTTTGTATCATAAATTTCAAGCTTTATATCTGTTGCTGCTTCAAATAAAAAATAATTGATCACTGCTCCATCCGGCGGATTCTGTCCTGCAGGTTCTTCCTGTGGTAATGGTGTATCTGTATTCATATTCCACCTTATACGGTAAGCATTTTGTGGTTGATACAATATAACTGGCGATGCACTCAGCCTTTCATCCAGGTGGCGCAATGGTGTAATATCATCCAGTATCCAAAAACTTCTGCCATGTGTGCCAATTACCAGGTCATCATCTTTAATTACCAGATCTCTTATTGATGTTGCAGGCATATTTAACCGCAATGATTGCCAGTTGGCACCATCATCAAAAGAAACGTACACCGCTCTTTCACTTCCGGCAAATAATAATCCTTTTCTTTTAGGATCTTCTTTTACTACATTGATAGGATCATTGGGCAAACCATTTACAATCTCCTTCCATGTTTTTCCGCCATCAGTGGTTTTATAAATATGCGGATGCATATCATCTAAACGGATACGGTTTACTGCAGCATAAGCAGTGTTTTTGTCTGTGTGGCTGGCATCCATTAAAGATACTTTGCTCCAGCTGGTGATTTGAGGAGGCGTTACATTCTGCCAGGTTTTTCCGCCATCATGTGTTACATGAATCAATCCGTCGTCGGTGCCACACCAAATGGTATTAATATCAACATAGCTTGGTGCAACCGTATAAATTACACCTCGGCGTGGCATGGTTTTCATGTCTGCTTTTGTATAAATGCCAACACTTTCGGGCACATCCCATTTTTCTCTCGATAGGTCGGGACTTATAACCTGCCAACTGTTTCCACCATTCATTGTTTTAAACAATACATTACCGGCATAGTACAATGTTTTTTTATCAACAGGATTAAATAATACAGGTGCTGTTCTTAAAAAACGGTATTTACCACTGCGTACTGCTTCGGGTGCAATACTTTGTGTTTGCCCCGTTCTTTTATCATATTTAGAAATTTTTCCACCATAAATAATATTATTGTCTAAAGGATCGGCAGCAACATAACCATACTCTTCTGCACCAACAGGATGCCAGTCGTGAAAACTTATTCCACCATCATTACCACGGGATGCAATGCCAACGCTGCCACTTTCCTGCTGGCCGCTATATACATTATAAGGAAAAGCGTTATCGGTACTTACATGATAAAACTGTGCAGTAGGTTGGTTGTACCAGCTGCTGAAAGTTTCGCCGCCATTAACTGTTATAATTGCACCCTGGTCGCTTGCAATTAACATGATATTACTGTTATCAGGGTTTATCCAGATGCGGTGGTAATCATCACCACCCGGCGCACCACGAAAAGCAGTCCATGTTTTTCCGGCATCAATACTTTTCCAGGTTACCACATTGGCACTGTAAACAATATCTGCATTTTTTGGATCTGCTTTTACTTCTGCAAAATCACTTCCTCTTCCCCATAATCTTTCATCGGCATTAATATTTGCCCATGTTTCTCCTGCATCATCACTGCGGTAAATGCCGCCATACTTGCCGGCATCAACAGTTGCATATAAACGGTTGCTGTTAGATGGTGCAATACAAAAACCAATTCTTCCCAAACCCTGTTCGGTAGTGGGTAAACCTACTGTTAATTTTTTCCATGTAGCTCCGCCATCTGTACTTTTAAACAGGCCACTTTCTTTTCCGTTCCAGGCACCGTTTTCCCAGGGACCCTGCCTGCCCGCCCACATATCGGCATAAATAATATTGCTGTTATTAGGGTCGATGGTAACCTGTATGGCACCGGTATTTTCATCAATGTATAAAACTTTTGTCCATGTTTTGCCACCATCTGTTGTTCGGTACACACCACGTTCTTTATTGGGGCCATAAGGATGACCCAATGCGGCCACAAAAACCCTGTTTTCATTTCTGGGGTCAATGGCAAGTCCGCCAATCTGCTGTACAGCTTCAAGCCCAAGATGTGTCCATGTTTTTCCTGCATTGGTAGATTTATACATGCCGTTACCAACAGATAAGTCTGGCCGCTGCAAACCTTCGCCACTGGCTACGTACAAAACATCGGGGTTAGATGGTGCCACTACCACATCACCGATACTGCCCGTGGGCTGGTCATCAAAAATAGGTTTCCAAGTACGGCCGTAATCACTGGTCTTCCACACACCGCCATTATTTACACCAATATAAAATACATTGGGTTGAGAAGGTACACCAACAGCGCCAACAGTTCTGCCGCCCCGGTGTGGGCCAATGCAGCGCCATTGCATGGCGTTGAAATAACTGGAATCGAATGGCTGTGCAAGTGCAGGAGCTGATTGCAACAGAAAAATTGCAAGTAAAAGTTTTATCTGCTTCATGTATGGTATAATTATTTTATTGGAGTAAATGAAATTACAAATAAAGTGAGGGATTACCAGTGCATAAAAATTTATTACATAGCCGGCATAATCAGCGGCACCAGCAGCCAGCAAAACAAAGTAATTAATATTACACAAATAATATTTAATACAAAGCCTGTTTTTATCATTTGGTTTAATTTAATATGGCCACTGGCAAATACAATGGCATTGGGCGGCGTGCCCATGGGTAACATGCTGGCACAACTGGCACCAAGCGTCATGGGTATGCCAAGTAACAAGGGGTTAATATGCAAAGCATCGCTTACTGCAGAAATTACCGGGGCCATTACAATTACCTGTGCAATATTGCTCATTACTTCGCTTAAAAAAACGGAGATAAGCGTTACAATAAATATCAACACCAGAATATTACTTGTTGCAAAAGAGGCAATGTATTGCCCCAGGCTTTCCATCAGTTTTGCCTCTTCTAAAGATTTTGCCAATGCAATACCGCCACCAAATAACAATAGAATACCCCAGGCCATTTTTTTAGTGTCGCTCCATTCCAAAAGTCTTTCTTCTGTATTTTCTTCCGTTCTTCCGCTGGGAATAATAAATAAACTAATGGCACCAATTAATGCAATAATGGTATCATCTAACTGAAATAATTTTTGAGTGCTGTTAATGATATCTTTTGTGATCCATAAAAAAGCGGTGCTGCAAAACACAATCAATACTCTTTTTTCCTGCCGGGATAAAGGCCCCATTTCCTTTAATTCAGTTTCAATAAACATTTTACCGTCAACACTGTGTGTAAGATGGTTGGGGTAAAGCCATTTTACCATTACCAGGTACAACATAAACAACAGTACAATTGCTAATGGCATACACAACATCATCCAGTTTACAAAATCAATACCGTGTTTATAATGTTCGTTTAAATGCCTTAAATAAGCCACATTTGGCGGTGTGCCTATAATGGTAGCAATACCTCCAAAGTTGCTTGCATAAGCAAGTGCCATCATAAGTGTTAACGAAAAATTTTTAATACTGGCATTTGAATCGGCGTGTTTACTTATAACAACAATAACCGATGCAGCAATCGGATACATCATCATAGTAGTGGCAGTATTGCTCAGCCACATACTTAAAAAACCGGTTGATAAAATAAAGCCAAGAATGATATTATTACCATTGGTGCCTGTTAGTTTAATTATACTTAGTGCAATGCGTTTGTGCAGGTTCCACTTTTCTATTGCCATTCCTAAAAAAAAGCCACCCATAAAAAGGTAGATGATCGAGTCGGAATAGGCTTTGGAAGTTTCTTTAATAGAATTAATGTTCAGCAAAGGATAAAGTATTAATGGCAGTAAAGCAACAACCGGAAGGGGCATAGCATCAAGCACCCACCAAATAATCATTAATACAGCAATGGCTAAAACTAATTTTGCCTTTGCATCAACACCAAAGGGATTTACAAAAAAGAAAAATAAGGCGATTATTATGCCCGAAACAAGGGCCAGTTCTTTCCGGTATTTTTTAAACCAATCGTTCATACCTCAATATAAAACAGTTTATTTTTACAAACACAACTAAAATTTATTTTTATGAGCAGCTTAGTAAAAGAATTTAATGATTACCGCACCAGGATGAATGAAGTTATTTTAAGTAAAGATAACCTTGTAATAAAACGCCTTTGGAATCTGGATACCAATACTTATGCCGCCGGAGCATTAGACGTAAAGACAAAAGAACTGCTTGGGCTTGTGGCAAGCATGGTGCTGCGTTGCGATGATTGTATTAAATATCACCTGGGCAAAAGCCACGACTTAAATGTTACTACCGAAGAAATGTATGAAGTATTTGCTGTGGCTAATATTGTGGGCGGAACAATAGTAGTGCCGCATACAAGACGGGCTGCCGAGTACTGGGAAGAGTTAAATTCAAATAAGCAATAACCAATTTTTTGTATTGAAAAGAAGGCTGATCTTAAGAAATATCTAAATTCTTTATTCCTTGCTTTCTGTTCGGTATTTTTAATTTGTTTTAAGTAACTTTATGCTCCAATATTATTATTTATGTCAGATACAACAACGCTTGCAAATCCGGCCCCTTTAACCTCAAAAGACTTTGTAACCGACCAGGAAGTTCGCTGGTGCCCGGGCTGTGGTGATTATTCTATTTTAGCACAGGTGCAAAAAGTGATGCCGACTTTAGGTATCCCCAAAGAAAATATAGTTATTGTAAGCGGTATTGGCTGCAGCAGCCGCTTTCCATATTACATGAATACCTATGGCATGCACAGTATCCACGGCAGGGCAACGGCGGTAGCCAGTGGTTTAAAAGCGGCAAGGCCAGAACTAAGTGTGTGGGTTGTAACCGGCGATGGCGATAGTTTAAGCATTGGTGGCAACCATACCATTCATTTATTAAGAAGAAACTTTGATATTAATATTCTGTTATTTAATAACCAGATATATGGTTTAACCAAGGGGCAATATTCTCCCACATCAGAAGAAAATAAAATTACCAAGAGTACACCTTTCGGCAGTATCGACCATCCGTTTAATCCATTGGCTTTGGCCATGGGTGCCGATGCAAGTTTTATTGCCCGTACCATGGATAGAGACCCGAAGCATTTACAGGCCATGTTATTGCGTAGCCAGGCACATAAAGGCGCTTCTTTCTTAGAAATTTATCAGAACTGTAATATTTTTAATGATGGTGCTTTTGAAGTATTTACCGAAAAAAGCAGTAAGGCTGATGAAGTATTATTTTTAGAGCAAGGCAAACCATTAATATTTGGTGCCACACAAAATAAAGGTATTAAGTTAGATGGTTTTAAACCCGTAATTGTGGATCTGGCAGCAGGCGCAAGTACTGATGATTTATGGATACATGACGATAAAGATTTTTATAAAGCACAGATATTGATCCGCATGTTTGACGACCCTAAATTAGCCGGGCATTTACCAAGGCCATTTGGTGTTTTTTACGAAACTGAAAGAGCCTGCTACGAAGATGTAATGAAATTGCAGATAGAAGATGTAATTGCTAAAAAAGGTAAAGGAGATTTAGATAAATTATTAAAAGGTAGTGAAACCTGGGTGATTAGTTAAGAGCCCCCTCCGCCCCCTAAAGGGGAACCTTGGAGTATGTAACTATAAACTCCTTTTCTTTGTTTATAAAAGATTAGTATAAAAAATTAAAAGTGCCATCAATTTTGATGGCTCTTTTGTAATAAAAATATTTCGATTAAATCTTTGCTTTTATCTACTCCAAAATCAGTTCCCCTTTTCGCCAACGCCTGATTTTTTAACCAGTGATTACAAATCTAAAAGATGGTATAAAATACAATAACCTGGAATAGTGAAAACAATCTATTTAAAATACTAACCAGTGTATTTGCTGTGCAATAAATTTCTCTAATTT
>JAYVJU010000003.1:0-8542 GCA_043769035.1 Ferruginibacter sp. | reverse complement strand
TACGCCGCAGCATATAAAGGAACTGCAATTAAAAATATGGCTTGACAAAAGCCCTGCAGAAAGGCTACTGCAATACCTGAAAGATAATGACACATTATATAAAGGTATTTTGCAGGCTAAGAGTAATGCTGCAAAGGGCGTAGAAAAAACTGCCGGTAAATAATAAAAATTCCCTTCTGCGTTTTGTATATGGCTATATCTTTGCAGCCTTATGGCAAACGAAAGCAACAATTTTGCAGCACTTATAGCGCATTGCAAAGAATACGGGTACATTTTTCAATCGAGTGAAATTTATGATGGATTGGCGGCGGTATACGACTATGGCCAAAACGGCGCCCAGTTAAAAAAGAACATCCGGGATTACTGGTGGAAAAGCATGACGCAATTGCATGATAATATTGTAGGCATTGATGCCGCCATTTTTATGCACCCTACCACCTGGAAGGCCAGCGGCCACGTAGATAATTTCAGCGACCCGATGATCGATAATAAAGACAGTAATAAAAGATACCGGGTAGATCATTTGATTGAAGGTTTTGCAGAAGAGCAAAAGGCAATTGGCAATGAGCAATTGGCAAATGATACACTTGAAGCCATGGATGTGCTGCTTGCTAAAGACGATTATGCCGGTTTGAAAAAATTAATTGAAGACAATAAAATAAAATGTGCTGTTAGTAAAACCAGCAACTGGACAGATGTGCGCCAGTTTAACCTGATGTTTAAAACAGAATTTGGTGCCGTGGCAGCAGATAATCCTGATGAAAATATTGTTTACCTGCGCCCCGAAACTGCACAGGGTATTTTTGTAAATTTTTTAAATGTACAAAAGACCGGCCGCATGAAAATACCTTTTGGTATTGCACAAACCGGTAAGGCATTTAGAAATGAAATTGTAGCCAGGCAATTTATTTTTAGAATGAGGGAGTTTGAGCAGATGGAAATGCAGTTCTTCATTCGCCCCGGCACACAAATGGAATGGTATAACTTTTGGAAAGAAGAAAGAAAGAACTGGCACGAAAGCCTGGGCATACCTGCAGCAAAATTGCGTTTTCATAACCATGTTAAATTAGCGCATTATGCCGATGCTGCTTTAGATATTGAATTTGAATTTCCTTTTGGCTGGAAAGAACTGGAAGGCATACACAGCCGTACCGATTTTGACCTGACGCAGCATCAAACCTTCAGTAAAAAGAAAATGCAGTATTTCGATAATGATATCGATCCTGCAACAGGTAAAGCCTACGGTAATTATGTGCCGTATGTTTTAGAAACTTCTGTTGGTTTAGACCGTTTGTTTTTAACCATCATCAGCCTGGCATACGCCGAAGAAAAATGGACCAAAGAAGATGGTACCGAAGATAGCCGTGTGGTATTACGCATTCCTGCAAAAATTGCCCCAACCAAACTCGCCATACTTCCTTTAATTAAAAGAGATGGCCTGCCCGAAATTGCAAGAGAAATAATGGATGATTGCAAAGGCAGCTTTATGTGTTTTTACGAAGAGAAAGATGCGATTGGTAAACGCTACAGGAGAATGGATGCGATTGGTACACCATTCTGCGTAACCATCGATCATCAAACTAAAGAAGACAATACGGTTACCATTCGTTACAGGGATACAATGGTGCAGGAGAGAATTGCCTTGAGTGAGGTTAAGAATCTGGTGTTGGGAAAGATTAGTTAAGCTGCCTGGTTTTCTAATCAGCGACACTACAAATATCTTCAGTTTTAATTCACTTCTACATACAAAAATAAAACCGTAACTTCAATCAATCAATATTTAATATTATGATTATTGAAAGAAATAAAAAAGAAGTTATCATCAGGCTTCCGGCATCGGTAGATACAGATGATCTGCAGGATTTTTTAAATTATGCCCGATATAAAGAGTTAACATCGGGGTTTACAGTAGCACAAAAAGAAGTAGATAAGCTGGCAACCAAAATAAACAGTAGCTGGTGGATAAAAAATAAGAAACGCCTGAGGAAGTGAAAATAATTGTAGATACAAATATTATTTTTAGTGCTATCCTCAACTCCTCTGGTAAAATTGGTAAAATATTATTAAACGGCAAAAGTCATTTTCAATTTTATTCCTGCAATTTTCTTAAAGTAGAAATTACCAACCACAAGACCAGGTTGTTACAGCTTACCAAACTTTCGGAAGTTGAATTGAATGAGTTGCAAGACCTGATAACCTGCAACATCATATTCATTAATGAAGGATTGATACCGTCCGAAATAATAAAATCAACAGAAGCCATATTGTTACATATTGATCCCAATGATACGCCCTTTGTTGCATTGGCTCAGCATTTAGAAGCGACCTTGTGGACGGGTGATTTAAAACTTATCAGAGGATTGAAAACCAAAAAATTTAAACAGGTAATTTCTACGGCAGAACTTTCGTTATTAATGGATGAATTGGAAGAGTGAGAAAATATCTTTGTAGTTTTACACTAAGTGAACGAACAAACCATTATATCATTAATCAACAAATTTCAATCCCTGAATTTATCAGCCATAATAGACTTTGATAAGTTTAATGGTTATGCTATTACCCACCACTCCACCACCATTGAAGGCAGCACTTTAACCGAAACAGAAACCAGGCTTTTATTAGATGAAGGCATTACACCGGCAGGCAAACCCTTGCTGCATAGTTTAATGGTGCAGGATCATTACAATGCTTTATTATTTATTACACAAAAAGCAAAAGAGAAAACTACCATTACGCCTGAATTTATACAGCAAATAAATGCAGCTGTAATGAAACAAACCGGCAGCATTTACCAAACTGTGTTTGGAGAACTGGATGCCACCAAAGGCATTTTTAGAAAAGGCAATGTTAGCGCAGGTAATACTTATTTTGTTGGTTACGAAAAAGTAGAGCCGCTGGTTAAACAACTCTGTGCAGGTATTAGTGAAAAAATTATTACTGCCAATTCAGTAATTGAAAAACTGAACATTTGTTTTGATGCACATTTTGACCTGGTAACTATCCACCCGTTTTACGATGGTAATGGCAGATGCAGCCGTTTGCTGATGAATTACCTGCAACTATATTTTAATTTACCACTCAGCATTGTTTTTAAAGAAGATAAGGCCGCTTACTTTGAAGCGTTGCAACAAACAAGAAAAGAAGAGAATATTTCTATCTTTCAAAAATTCATGTTCGCCCAATACACAAAATATCTGCAACAGGAAATTGACAAATTTGAACAGGCCACAAAAGAAGGAACGAAAGGCAAAGGATATTCTTTTGTTTTTTAAATATTGCTATTACCCATACAATTCCTGGTGTATCATCTTTCTGTCGTACCCCATTTCAGTAATTGTTTTTTTTGCTTCATCAATCATATTCTTCCAGCCACATAAATAAAAATGTGCAGGAGGTAATGTATCCCCTTGTTTTTTTTCTGCAATCAGTTTTTTATATACTTCATGCACATAACCTGTTGCGCCATCCCATGCTTCTCTTGATAAAACGGGTATATAATGAAGGCCGGGATTTGCGGCGGTTAAATTTTTAAGCTCTTCGTAATACAACAGGTTTTCTATTTTTCGGGTGCCGAAAATTAAATATACATTGATATGCGGCGTTGCCTTTAAAGCAATACTGTGCAGCATGCTTCTGAAAGGCGCAATGCCGGTACCGGTACAAATTAAATAGTAATCCGTATCCATTACCTCTGGCAGGGTAAACACACCTACCGGGCCACGAAAAGTTATTTCGCTGCCTTCTCTAACCTCATTAAATAAATACGATGTACCGGCACCGTCCTCCATTAATACAATTACCAACTCAAAAATATTAGTACCATCGGGCCAGCTTGCAATAGAGTAACTGCGCCAACGCTTGTTCTTTTTTTCATGTATAGGTAAATCGAGGGTTACAAACTGCCCGGGTGTAAAGTCAAACCGCTCCAGTTCATCAACCTGCAACCAATACCTGCGGGTGTTAGCTGTTTCATTTTCTATACGGATAACTTTAGCAATGCGCCAGGGTTCAATAGCCATATCGTTATTTTTTAGAAAGGTAAATTAAATACTTAATTATTGCAATTAACAGGTAGAAAATTAATGATAGATTTTTTACATAGCCTTATCTTTGCGGCCGATGAACCTGGAAGTGTTGTTGAAAGAATATGCAAATGACCCCCGCTGTTTTCAAATAGCGGACCGGATAACTTTGTCCCGGCCCCAACGAATTCATCTTTCGGGACTACAGGGAAGTGCTGCCCAATTTATTATTGCAACAGTTTTTAACCACCCGGCAACAAGCCAGCTTAACCACTTAATTGTTTTACGTGATGCAGAAGAAGCCGCATACGTACATAACAGCCTGGAAAATTTAACGGGTGCATTAGACCTTTTCTATTTCCCGTCTTCTTTTAAAAACAATAAAAATTTCCGGCTGTTAAACAGCAGTCATGTAATGTTGCGGACTGAGGCACTTACAAGGATTGCTGCAGGTGGTAATAAAAAAATTATTGTAAGCTACCCCGAAGCATTGTTTGAAAAAGTGGTGCTGTCAAAAGTACTGACTGATAATATTCTTTCTATAAAACAGGGCGATACTATTGATGTAAACGGCATACTGGAAAAATTTGTATCGCATGGTTTTGAAAGAACTGATTTTGTGTATGAGCCCGGGCAGTTTGCCATACGTGGCGGCATTCTCGATATTTATTCGTTTGGCAATGAAAAACCTTACCGTATAGAGTTGTTTGGAAACGAAGTGGACAGTATAAGAATATTTGATCCGGAATCGCAATTAAGCGAAAGAAAATTATTGCAGGTAAATATTATTCCCAACGTAGAAACACAGTTTGAGAGCGGAGAAAAAGTTTCGTTACTGGAATTTGTACCGGAGCAAACCGTAGTATGGACTGCAGATTGGAATTTTATTAAAGAAAAAATTGAACTGCAGGAAGAGGATCTTTCGGTATTCCTGGAAGTGCAGAGAACGACAACAGACAACAGACAACAGACCACCGATAGCGAAGACGAAATAAACGAAAAGAAAAATATCAGCGAAAACGATTTTGTAAAAGCTGAGATAATTAAAGAACAGTTACAATTAAAACACATCATCGAATTTGGGAGTAAAGCATACTTTTCACAAAACGAAAAACAAGAAACGATTGTCTTCAACACTAAAGAGCAACCTGCATTTAACCGCCAGTTCGATATCTTAATAAGAAATTTAAAAGAGTACGAAGCCAAAAAATATAATATCTACCTCTTTGCAGAAAACCCAAAACAGCTAGAAAGGCTGCATGTAATTTTTACTGATTTAAAAGCGGATATCAACGTCATTCCTGTCCCCACTTCTATTCATGAAGGATTTATTGATGATGACCTGAAAACGGTTTGTTATACCGATCACCAGATTTTTCAGCGCTATCATAAATACAAAGTAAAACAGGCATTCAGTAAAAACAAGGCGCTTACTTTAAAAACATTAAGGGAATTACAGCCCGGAGATTATGTAACACATATCGATCATGGTGTGGGTGTTTACAGTGGCCTGCAAAAAATTGAAGCTAATGGTAAAATGCAGGAAGCGGTTCGCATTCAATATAAAGATGGTGATCTGTTGTATGTAAACATTTCTTCTTTACATAAAATTGGCAAGTACAGTGGTAAGGAAGGCAGCATACCCAAGATGAATAAGCTGGGTAGCGATGTTTGGGTAAAATTAAAAGACAAAACAAAGAAGCAGGTAAAAGATATTGCCACCGACTTAATAAAATTATACGCACAAAGAAAAAGCCAGGAAGGCTATGCATTCAGTCCGGATAATTATATGCAAACCGAACTGGAAGCAAGTTTTATTTATGAAGATACTCCCGACCAGGGAAAGGCAACTGAAGATGTAAAACGTGATATGGAAAAACCAAGCCCGATGGACAGGTTGGTTTGTGGCGATGTTGGTTTTGGCAAAACAGAAATTGCCATACGGGCCGCATTTAAAGCCTGCTGCGATGATAAGCAGGCTGCCGTGTTGGTGCCCACAACAATTTTAGCTTACCAGCATTATAAAACTTTTGGTGAAAGGTTAAAAGATTTTCCGGTTACAGTAGATTTCATTAACCGTTTTAAATCATCTAAAGAAAAAAAAGAAACCCTTGCAAAATTGGCAGAAGGAAAAATAGACATTATCATTGGTACCCATGCACTGCTGGGTAAAGACGTTAAGTTTAAAGACCTGGGTGTAATGATAATTGATGAAGAGCAAAAATTTGGTGTGGCAGCAAAAGAAAAATTAAAAGCTATCAGAGCTACTGTTGATTCGCTTACACTTACTGCAACACCAATACCAAGAACATTGCAGTTCAGTTTAATGGGGGCAAGAGATTTAAGCATCATCAACACACCGCCACCCAACCGCCAGCCTATACAAACTGAAGTGATGGTATTTAATGAAGATGCTATCAGGGATACTATTTATTATGAAACAGAAAGAGGCGGACAGGTTTTCTTTATTCATAATCGTGTGAATGGCCTTTCGGAAATGAAAGGATTGATACAGGGTCTTTGTCCAGACCTGAGTATTGCTTTTGCACACGGCCAAATGGATGGTGATGAACTGGAAGATACCATCCTTGATTTTATGGATAAGAAATATGATGTGCTGGTATGTACCAACATTGTTGAAAGTGGTGTTGACATTCCTAATGTAAATACCATTATTGTAAACAATGCTCACCAGTTTGGTTTGAGCGATCTGCACCAGCTACGGGGAAGGGTTGGCCGCAGTAATAAAAAAGCATTCTGTTATTTACTGGCCCCGCCAATGAGTACCTTACCGCCTGATAGTAGAAAACGTTTATCTACACTGGAACAATACAGTGATTTAGGAAGTGGTTTTCAAATTGCCATGAGAGATCTGGATATACGTGGTGCAGGTAATATGCTGGGTGGCGAGCAAAGTGGTTTTATTGCAGAAATAGGTTTTGAAATGTACCAGAAAATTTTAGATGAAGCCATACGTGAATTAAAACGCACCGCCTTTAAAGAATTATATAAGGAAGAAATTTCGCAGCAGGATGATTTTGTAAGCGACTGTAGTATTGATACCGATTTAGAAATACTTATCCCGGATGATTATGTAGAAAGTATTACCGAACGTTTAAGTTTATACAGCCGCTTAGATAATTGTGAAAACGAAAAAGAACTGCAGGATTTTCATACAGAAATGACGGATCGCTTTGGCCCGATACCAGCGCAGGTAGAAGATTTGTTTACTACCGTACGCTGCAGAAAATTAGCCATTGAGTTAGGCTTTGAAAAAATGTTCATGAAAAATGAAACATTGAAATGCTTCTTTGTAAGCAACCCTGACAGCCCGTATTTCCAGAGTGATATTTTTAATGGCATTTTGCAATTTTTACAAAGCGGCACCAATAAAGCTAAACTAAAGCAAGTGGGTAAAAACGGTATTTTGGTAGTGGAAGATGTAAAAACGATGAACTCCCTGCATTTGTTTTTAAAGCGGATGAGAGAAAGTATTGTTGTTTAAATATTAACAGTATGTTTTGAGTTTACCAACTTAGCTTTAGGATTACATTATTTTAATCTATCCAAAACAAATGCAACTTTCTCTGCCCAAAACAACTACGCTATTTCTAAAATCAAAAAATATGCTTGGGCTTATTTTAATTCTCTTATTCTTCTTACTGCTTTTTGTTTCCTGCAAGTCCAGCAAATTTGGGCTGAATAAAGATGAACAAAATTTGGTCAGTGCGTCATCCAATAAAAACATTACCTATAAAATTTATCATGATAAAAATGCCATACGGTTTAATAAAAAAACCGGGGTGTACTTCGTAAAATTATCCGGGTATGGTTTATGCAGCAGAGATAGCGACTACATTAAAAAAGGTGCAATTGCTCTTGCTAAAAAGTTGACAAAGATTATGAATTTTAAAAGCAGTTATGAGTATATTGATGTAGAATATGAAAACATTTCTTATGGTGGGCCTAATAATACACTGGACGAACAGCCTGTTTGTATAAATATTGTACGCTTACCTATTGCCAATCTTTCATTGGCATATTTGCGTGAAAGAATAAACACACACGATAATAACAGCGGACCTGGTAGTTACAGAGATCTAAGGCACTAAGGTTATAGTTTATAAATCAAATATTTTCGCCGCCGTAGGCAGTGTCTTCACTGCCCGCAATTAGGCACAATTTTAAATGCACCCTTAGAGAAAGAATTTCTACTTAAATTCAGTAACTTCACTTAATGGAAAATAGCCCGGCATTAAAGGCTCTGATACGCAAAAATGCACATCTTTTTTGGTACACAAAAGATAGTGAAAAAGAAAACCTGCCCTTGCCAGTGGTGTTAGAATTTTTTATTAATTATGCTGATAAAGAAGAAATAAAATCACTATTTAACATTGTTGGTATAAAAAATGCTGCCAAAATTTTTTTTGAGCAGATAGATAAATCAGCAAGGGTTGCCAATAACTTTGAGCCCACTTCTAAAAATTACTTTACACTTTATTTTACAAAGTATGCATCTT
>JAYVJU010000002.1:0-5797 GCA_043769035.1 Ferruginibacter sp. | reverse complement strand
CCCGAATATTTAATTACATCCGAAGGCCGCCAGAAACAGGCATAGTTCATTTTAAAAATCACACCTTTCTGTAAAGTGACCACCAATGTTCTTGCTGATTGTTGCCATTCTACATTTGGGGTGCCTTCTTTTAAAGTGATACGAAATGTTTGTGGGTTCATCCATTTGTCATACTCAACAACCGTATCGGCTTCCGCATCTGTTTTTACTTCGGGGTCAAAATAAAAACTTACTCTCTTCGTAAGAATTTCTGGATTGGGCAACTTTGGATTTGGATCATTAGCAGAAATAGAAAATGATACACCGGCCGCCATCGGGTCGGCCAGGTATTCTACGGTGATGTTTTTTTGTGTGCCATCAACTACTTTCAATTTATAAGTAGCATCTTCTTCTTTTACAAAGGGGTCTTTCTCATTTTTTATTTTATTGTAGATGGCCGCTGCTTCCGCACTGTTTGCTGCTCCAAAACCTTTATCGAGCATAGAATGTGTAGCAGCCATTTCCACCGTTGTTCTCGGCGGCTTTACATGGCGTATAGCTTCTGCTTTAAATGCTGTTGTATGCTTACTGTCAATATTTGCATTCTCATATTGCTCTGTTGTTACACCTTCATTACTTCTTATTACCACTACTTCACTTGATTCGCCGTCCTTTATATCGGTACCTAAAACTAAAAATGGTGCATCTACCGGCTCATACCGCATATAGCGGATATTGCCAGCGATGGCTAAACCATTCTCAGGGATACTTTCCACATCTGTACTGTTACCTGCCAGGTCAACCGTTCTTATTTTAATGGAATATTTTTTTCCGAAACGAAGCATGGGTAAACTTCCTTTTTCAATACCGGGTTTTACATTTAATTTAAAATCGGATACACCCGGTGTTCTGTATTTCGCATTTTCTTTATCAGCATTACCGGGTTTTGATTTGTCATATACCTCTTCACTATCCAGCAACGGATCGTTTAATGCACTGCCTGGTCTTGGCACACTCAGGCTCCATCCTTCCCAACGGGCAATGGCCTCACCTACTTTTAATTGTTTACCAGTATCTGTTTTTTCTTCTGTGGCAGACGTTTGTATAAATCCTTCATCTGTTTCTGTTCCGGGTATATCAATATTAACGCCGGAACTGTTGATATACGAATACTTGTTGTTTCTTTTATGCAGGCTGAACCATTTACTTCCTTCCGGTTGCACATCCATACGATAGCCAAGGTTTATATCATCGGCATATAAAATTTCATTGGCCAATACCCATGATGTATTGGTGCCTGCTACACCGGCTGGTGCCGCTGCGCCACTCACCAGTTTTATTTTCAAATCATTCATCCGTATAAACTTTGCACTAAGATTAGCTGCCATACCATTTTTAGCTACCGCAATACCAGCGGTGCGATGGCTTGGTATACCTTCTTTTCTGGGTGCTTCATTATTAAAAACCGGTATAAAGGCAGCATTGGGCATCATTCCTTCTGCTGCATAAAAAATATGCTTTGCTTTTTTTAATTGCAACGCATCTACCTGCTGGCAAAGTTTTAATGCAGCTCCATCCGTATCTACCTGGAAAACAGTGAATGCCTCTGAATTAATATTCAGGTGGCCTTTATCAATAACACTACCTGCCGTTGGTTTTGCATAAAACCCGGAAGCAGTTTTTGTATAAGCTGTGGCCAGGCAAACAAAGTTAGTGGCGGTTGTAAAGTTTATTGCTGATGGAATGATACGGATGGTGCCTTCTGTTGTGGCACTGACTAATACCTTATCAGGTGTGGTAAATTCAAGATCAACAATTAAACCCAGTCTTCTTTGTAATTGGGGATAGGCAGACAAAATGGAAAGTATATCATGAAATTCAAAATCTGGTTTGGCTACCTGTACAAAATGTTCAACTTCTTTTGCATCGTACAAACCATGAAAGTTTTTTAGCTGGGCAAAATCAGTTGTTGGATCAGCTGTTGCACTAAACGGTATCGATTTATTTTTATTCAGGATACCTTTTAATCTCTTACCGGTTTGTTTATTTTCTACAATTTGATCCATGGTGATCTTCCGATTATTATTTCCTGCTGCAAGGGTAGGATTGAAGTCCCTTTTGGGAAAATCAGCAATGCTATAATCAGAGATTGCATTGAATACAGGGTTGTCAGTGTAATAAGCAGTGGTTGGTAAATCAGTACTATGGTTTTTTCCGGTGGCTTCCACTACAAATTTTATAAACGACAGCACATGCTTTACCGGGTATGACGCAATGGGCATTTGCGAAAGATCTTCCTGTACAAATGATTTTACTTTTACCGTGGGAGAAAATAAATTTTTCCATAAAGCAGTATCAATAGGCTTGCTTACCACTTTAGCTTCTACGGGGCTGCCATTCAATTGAACAATAAATTTTGCACTCTTGATAAGATCTGCCCAGTTCAGCATGTCTTTTACATTTTGCAAAGTAGTATTTGCATCTTCCACCTGCAAACCAATGGCGGCAGATACTTTCCATACATTGGTGCCGCTGCTTGTGGCTATGCCGTTGGGTAATGCTGTTATGATTATTTTTTGGTTCATAATTATTTTTTTTAGCCACAGATAAGTGCAGATTTAATACTTTGTTTGTCTGCATTTTCATTGTGACAATTTGAATTTCTGTAAAGAGCTAAAATTATTTTATAACATGTTCAATAGTGAACAGAACGTACAAGTGAGTGATACAACAAGCGATGATAGTAGCGCTTCAGCTTGGTTCATAATTTTATTTGTATTTATCTGTGTTAATCCCCCGCAAAAGGCGGGACAAGCTGTGTTTATCTGTTGCTCGGTATTATGCTGCGAATGCGCCACAGTATTCCTGCCAATCACCTTGTGTTATTGCCATTTGAAAATTCGGGTCGCTGCCGCTTCCGGCAAAAGTCCGCTGGGTATGTATCGTTACTGTTTTGCTGAAGAACAATACTTCTACTTTTATTTTTAGTGTGGCTTCTCCAAATGCTTTCTTTTTATCCATCAGATACGTCAGCGCCATGTACAGTTCTATACTGGCGGTAATTAATCCCAGTACACTCACAGCACCATTGATGCGGACATACCCTGTAAGTTGCGTAGAATTATGGCCTGCTTCAAATGTCATTTTGAAATAAATACCCGCCATTATACTTACCGCACCACTGGCTACACCAAGATTTAAGGACACGGCAGCGCCAAATTCTAATGCAGCTTCTATTTGCCGCAGGCCATTCATGTCTACTTCCATTCCAAAGAAACCACCACCACCAAGGCAGGATACCGTTAATGTAAACGGTTGTTGTCGTTCACAAAAACGGAAACCCATTGTTAATGGGCCACCGGTAAAAGGAAGATTTACTTCCGCTGCTAATGATAAATGGCTTAATGTAAATGCACCCATTTGCAAATTGGGTAATGCTAATGTGTAACCGCATTTAATTCCTGTTAACGATACATCAAGATAAGGCGGATCATAAAAACCTTTGGGGTCAATCAGTTTTGTTATTTGGTTAATAAAAGAAAGCGGCCCGCCGAATATGATGCAGGGGTCTCCCATCTGTACACTTACATCCGCTTTTTTTCCTGCGGTGGCGGTAAAACGTATTTCATTAAAATCAATTCCTACCAGATACTCACTGCCTGACATTTTCATAATGCCAATCTTGAAATTCCTTATCCAGGCATCAGTGGAAAATTCAGGAGCAGACGGCGGATTCGTTTTCTTTATTTTAACCTGCGTAGTAATTGAAAAACCGGCACCGGCTTTTTGAATAAAACCTGCAAAACCAAGATCAATATTTGTAAGATTTGGTTTGATGACATACGAAGTAATTAATTCAGTGGTTGTTTCTTCAGTAACCAGGTTTGGAATCTTTGGCAAACGATTTAATAATGGCTTTGATAAATCGTACGAACTTTTATCACCGGTAACAAAATCAAGTATATCGCTCAGTTTGAATACACCAAATAAAGTTGGTTCGGGTAACCCACTGACTTTAAAAAAATCATTAGCACTGGCAGTAGCGGTTTTAAATTTTTCAATATCACCACCAAAGGCACCTGCAGCTTTAGATAAGCCGCTCAGGTTAAAATTAGGTGCGGCTAACCCACCTGTCTTATCGCTTTGTCCACTGAATAAAACAGGCTTGGCAATATTGAATTTTGCAAACACATGGCCTTCGTTTCTATCATCCACTAATGAAACAGGAACTATTTGCGGAATACCGGTGAGGCGTTGATATGATGGTTCAACAATATTAGCTTGTTTCAGTACGGGTAAAAATCCTTGCAGTTCATCCATACTCTGGTATTTCATCATACCAAATGACACATCACTGGCCACATACGCCGTATCGCATCCATTAATAGCCTGTGGTGCCAGTGTAAATTTTTGACCGTTCAGTAATGATTTCGAAGCAATATTACTTTGATTATTATAAGCGGTTACCAACGCATTAATATTAGCACCGTTATCCTGTGCTTCCGTACTAACAAATGCCAGAGGTAACGAAAAATCGACAAGGTTGCCATCAAGATCTTCAGCTTTTATCTTGAATAATGCATTAGCTCCTTTACTTTTAACGATGAACTGATTGATTGCAGCCATAGTTCCGGTGGCAGGGGAAGCCAATGGTTGTTTTGGATTGTCCAGTATTGGGGATGTAGTAGTAACAAATTCAATCCGGCTGAAACAAAAGTTCATAAACTGCCCCTTGCTATCGTTGTAGTTAAAATCTTTACTCGTTTCGGTTATAATTACAAACTCCCGTTGAAAATTAGCAGCAGTACCTGTACCGCTATGAGGTTTTCGTTCGGTTATTTTTACTAATACAGCTTCGTTTCCAAAAGGTATAATATTTCCGGCTTTTACAATTTCTACATAATGGTCACGACCCATAGTAGCAATATGTTTCCAGGAAAGTACATTCAGGGCATTATCTTTTTCGTTTCTTGGTTGAATAATATTGGCAGCCTCTAATTTTTTTCTGTCAATAGCAAACTCACTGGTTAACCAGGCACCAAGTGTAGTAAGAAAAAGTTTCCTGGCTTTTACCGGTTGTGGATTAAAACCAGGAATTTGAAAATTACTGCTTTCATGCACCAGTTGATGCCGGTCTTTATTAGTTAAAGAAGTCTTGAGTAAAAAAGGATCCAGAACTTTTTGATTTACACTTTCTTCATAGTTTTTATTGGCATCATCTGCCCATAGAACCCGGAATATCCGTTGTTCATTCGTAAAATCTGTTTCATCAATATTTTTTTCTGTCTTTGTTCCCAGCCTGGTATGCCACAACTCAAACATCCGGTTGGTTTGTTTTAAAATTCCTTTATCTGGTTTTAGTTTTTTCAAATGTTTCCATCCGGCCAGTTTGGTAGGCGATATATATAGCCGCATGGGTACTTCCAACGATGTTTCCAGTTCTCCCAACGGACCCACAGCATCTTTGGCCAGTGTTATTACATTATCCTTAAATCTTGTAATGGCATCCAGCCTGCTATTAGTATTTTCCGGGATAATAAAGGAATTGATAGTTAGTTTTTCATCTTTTGAAAGGCCTTTTAAGCCCGGAAGGTTTTTATTGTTGCCCGTAATACTTACTCTTTTCTGAAAATCTTTAATCTTAGTATTATTAACCGGTAGCGATGGCATTCTTCTGTTGCCAGTTAGTTTAGCTCTTTCATTTACTACCAGGTCATATTTATCCCAGGCCAGTAGTTCATTTATATCAAGCGGAATAGAAGTAATGGCTACAGGAATTTCAAATACCAAACGGCTTTCACCACCAATCAATATTCTT
>JAYVJU010000001.1:0-5794 GCA_043769035.1 Ferruginibacter sp. | reverse complement strand
TACACCGGCTGATCTTTTAAAGCGGCACGAAATTTACCCGACCAGGTTACAAATTCATTGGCACGGATGTTCAACAGCAGTTCCAGCTTCTCTGTAAATAATGCATCATAGTCCTGCAGGTTTAAACCAAACAAGGGGTACGATTCTATAAAAGAACCACGGCCAACAACCATTTCGGCACGGCCCTTTGAAATAAGATCTAATGTGGCAAAGTTTTGAAATACCCTTACCGGGTCGGCAGCGCTTAATACTGTTACCGCACTTGTTAAACGGATACGTTGGGTTTGTGCGGCGGCGGCGGCTAAAATAACTATGGGTGCAGAATCTAAAAATTCTTTGCGGTGGTGCTCTCCTATTCCAAATACATCAAGCCCCGATTTATCTGCATGTACTATTCTTTGCAGCAATTGTGTTATTGCATTGGCACTGTCAATCGGTTTGCCTGTAGGTGTTGCGGCGGCAAAACTGTCTATTCCTATTTCCACGTAGTATTGTTTTAAACGAATGTAAATATTAAAGGGCAGAGTATTTTATTATTGTAATAAAAAATCCCCGGCAAATAATTTACCGGGGACCATTAACTATATTACTGCGGGTTATTTTAAACAATATTGTAAATGCTGCCTACTGCAACCTTAGCTCATCGTGATGCGTAAAAAAAGATTTACTTTTTCATTTTCGCAACCCACTGCCACCTGGCTTTCATCAAAACCAGCTTCCATTGCCAGTGTAAGCAATTCTTCACTGCTGCGGTGGTGCAGGTACCAGTCGCCAAACAATTCCATATAATCACGTGTGGGATTATGCTGGCTGTTAAAGTTACCAATCACAATTTCACCATGTGGTGCCACCCAGGTTTTAAATTTTCTTAAAATAAATACAAAAGCCTTGTCATCAAAATAATCAAACAGACCGGCTGACCATATTATATCAAATTTTTTATCTGTTTCAAACTTAAAAATATTACGGTTTATAAAATCAATATGCTGCAGATGATCTGTAAGCAGGTTTACTGCATAATCAATTGCATTTTTATCCATTTCCACACAGGTGGTTTGCAACTGCTGTTGCGGAGTAAGCCCGCTGTAGAGTTCCAGTAAATCACGGCTGGGGCCACTGGCCACATTCAGTAACTGTACGTTGCCCGTAAGTGCCAGTTTACGCTGGAGCATTTTTTTAAAAAACTCTTTCCGGTTACGCACAGCTTTTGGTGCTGCATGGTTTTGAAAATACGCATCCCAGGACTGAAAAAAAGTATTGGTCGAAGTATTGCCCGTATAAATTTTATCAATCATTAAAAAATCTCCGGCATATCCATATTTTTTTAAAAGCGCCATGCCATGCAGTGTATTTTCCAGGAAATCCTGGCCAAAAAAATTCTGAATCCGGGTAATATCTTCATTGCTTATTTCACCCGTTTTTTTCAGGCTTGCCACAGACTTTACCATCATATCAATAAATGGATAATATTCGTTGCTGAAACTTTCCTTCTGCCCAATATGCTGCAGTTGTAAAAAAATCTCTTCTTTTGTAATGGTGGGAAATGTTGCTGTGCTCATAACCAAAGGTTTTATTGTTTAAACAAAGGTTGTAATTCATAATTTCCAGTAACAGGGTTATTACACGCTTTCTTACAGCGTGTTTTAACTGGCAGCAAATACAACGAGGGCAGAGTATATTAGTATTGTAATAAAAATCCCGGCAAATAATTTATGGGCAGCATAAATATTCGTTTCTTTAACTAAAATAAACCAGTACAGTAATGAATGACAACCGCCATACGAAATGGATATTGCCTGCAATTATTGTAGCACAGTTTTTTTGTACTTCGTTGTGGTTTGCAGGCAATGCTGTTTTGCCCGACCTTATAAAAAATTTTAACTCCGGTCCCGGGTTTTTAGCCAACCTTACCAGTGCAGTACAATTTGGCTTTATAACCGGTACTTTGGTTTTTGCTGTATTTACTATTGCCGACCGGTTTTCACCTTCAAAGGTTTTCTTTTGCTGTTCCATACTCGGGGCATTGTTTAATGCAGGTATTCTTATCAATACTATTACACCGTCTGCGTTATTGCTGTTCCGTTTTTTAACCGGTTTTTTCCTGGCGGGTATTTATCCTGTGGGTATGAAGATCGCTGCAGATCATTTTCAAAAAGGCCTTGGCAAATCTCTTGGCTTTTTAGTAGGTGCTTTGGTTTTAGGAACCGCTTTTCCACATTTATTAAAAAGTATAACAACACAATTACCGTGGAAATATGTAATCATCTCAATTTCTGTACTTTCTGTTATTGGCGGCTTAATAATATTATTTGCAGTACCCGACGGCCCTTACAGGAAACAAAGCCGGCAACTGCAGTTTACCGCATTCCTCTCCGGGTTACGCAATAAAAATTTCAGGTCGGCTGCAACAGGATATTTTGGGCACATGTGGGAGTTGTATAGTTTTTGGGCATTTGTACCGGTGATGCTGGCAGTCAATAAAAATCATACTCACAACAACTTAAATATTTCGTTCTTATCTTTTTTAATAATTGCCTGCGGTGCACTTGCCTGTGCGGCAAGCGGATTACTGTCGCAGCGCTTTGGTGCAAAAAGAATAGCCACCATTGCTTTATTCCTGTCCTGTTCATGTTGCCTGCTATCTCCGCTTTTTCTATTGACCACATCTACTCCTTTGCTGATCGCCTTCTTATTTTTTTGGGGATTGGTGGTTATTGCCGACTCTCCTTTATTCTCTACGCTGGTAGCACAAAACGTGGCAGAAGAATTAAGAGGCACATCACTTACCATCGTTAATTGTATTGGATTTTCCATTACTATTATCAGCATACAGACAATAAAAATATTATCGGAAAATATTGGTGACAGGTATATTTATATGATACTGGCAGCAGGCCCGGTAATAGGGCTTATTGCTTTACTGAGGAATAATAAGAAGAATGTAGTTAAATAAAATACCCTGCTACATCATCTTCTTCAACCCTTCCCATTTCACTTTCCATTTTCCATCTTTTGGTATGCCGGGGTTTGGTGTATTACTATCATCGTAACCGGCACACATCATTGCAATAGCAATTAATAATCCGCCATTGCCCGGCAGGTAAATGGTAAGGCGGCCATCCTGGTAATTGTGGCCGTTGGGTAAATAGGTATTGGTGGTAATTTTCATTACGAGTGCATCGATGGCTTTATTGGGGTTGTGCAGGCGGGTGGCTGTCATGGCCGTCATAGGAAAATCCCAACCCCAGGTTTTATTCCAGCTCCAGTTATCCCATATCCAGTTAAACGTGTGTTGCATGGTAGTGGTATTTAACTGCGGAGTTTTGGGCAACATGCCGTAAGCACCAAATACCGATGGGTGATCAGTTTTAAATTCGGGATTGGTATAAGAGTCGGTGGCGCTTTGCGTAAACAAATATTTGCCGCCCTGTGTTGGCAATGGAGATAGCTGGTTGATCACATCATCCCATTTTTTATTCCGGGCCATGCCTAACCGTAAGCGCCATTGCTGTGCGGTTTGTAATGCCCAGTGCCAGTACACTAATTCGTATGTGGGGTTAAAAGTTTCTTCGGCTTTAAAACGTTCCTGTGCAGGTATTACGCCTTTACCTAAATTGTAATGATGCGTTGCACTGTCGTAATGGGCAAAGGAAGCCATAAAATCGGCAGTGGCAAAAACAAGGTCTTTATATTTATTAAGTGTTTGTTTATTTGTTTTTTGGCGATAGACCAACTCAGTAAAATAAATATAGTGGGGTTGCTGCCATATTAAAAATGCACCGATGGAAGATGGCACTTCCCGTCCATCGTTATCCGTTACTTTTTGCCAGCGTACACCATCGTAGCCCTGGCGCTGTGCAATGTTTTTTGCCATGGGTGCAGCCTTGTTATACCAGTCGAGTTGTTTTTCCAATATTGCTGTACGCCCCCAAAGTGCAAAATGTACAGCATGCCACCAATGCATTTCTATATGAGGTTTACCGTACCAGCTGTTGAAGGTTAATCCTGTTTCCTGCGGCGGGTTATTGCCGGCACAGTTTACTTTGGTAAGATATTGAGAGAGCACTATTCTTCTTTCCAGTTCTTTAGCCCTTGCATCGGTACTGCCTGCAAAATCTACAGCAGCACCGCTTTGCCAGAAATTTTTCCATTGCTGCCGGCTGTTGTTTTGCACTTGTGCAAACGTAAATTCATTTAATGGTTTTGGATGCCCGGGTAAAAACAAACAGGTAAACTCAAAGCTGGTATCTGCCGAAGGCGTTAATACATAATAATGGTTGAGTATTTTTCCGGGTGTGGCATTACCTTTCCATTGCACACCAATATTGTAACTGGTGGTATCTAACTGGTGTTGTATAAATACAGAGTTAACTGATACCTGACTGATGGCGGACAAATGTTTGTCATCATCAGTAAAATTATTGCCCACATCTGCCCAGCCACCTGTTGGGTAAGGCAATTGTATGCGTACCCTCATTTTACCATTCAGCAGGTAAGGTGAATTTATTTTTACACCAATACCATCCTGTTGCTGGTGGCAATAAGTAATTACTTCCACCGGCATATCATCAACTGTAAACTTAGAATTAATTTCACCGGTGTACATATTAAGTGACTGACGAATATTCTTTACATCAGTTAATGTATATGATCTGCCATTGGCTTTAATTATTTCCAGGCCTATATTGGCTAGTTGCAGGCGGTGTAAATTCTGGCGGAAATAATTGGATGCATTCTTATTCTGTTCAGGATTATTTTGCTGTACGGCGTATTTAACATCCCGGCCATTAAGGTGGTATGTTCTTAATGTCTGCTCTTCTGTATATCCATTTGTATTGGGGAAACTGTGCCAGCCCCATTCGCTTTGTGTGCCCAGTGGCACGCCTTTGGCATATTCGTTGGGAAAAGATTGCAAGCCTGTTGCATCAACAGTAAAGGCAAATGTACCATTGCCTACGGAAAGGGATGCCAGTGTATCCATTGCTTTATTGATAACAGTGTGTCTTTCAACAAGGGCTTTTCTGTTGATGCGTTGTGCTGTAGTTTGTTGAAAACAAACCAGCATAATTAAAGTGATCCCCAGGGATATTTTTTTCATATAAATTTTATTAATTGCACCGCTTCTTTAGAGCGGTGAAAAGAGTTCTAAGTCAATGGGCTTTAGCCCAAATAGTTTTTGGGCTAAAGCCCGGTTATCTTATATTCATTTTATCCCCGCCCTGAAGGGCAGGGCAATTCAAAAATGCTTATAAACAATTGCAGCTTAGCGATTGAACGAAGATAAAATTATTTCACCAGTGTTACACTCATCAATCCCACCACCACTTCATTGGCTAAAGTAACCAATTGCATGCTTTTTAATTCTTTATCTTTTTGTAAAGGCATTTCTATTATTGTTGCAGCACCGCCATCAATAGCACGGTTACTAAACCCTTTTATTGAAATATATTTGTTGAATGATTTAGTAAACTCACCTGTTTTTAAAATTAAGCGATAAGGTTTTGGTGCACCAGTGGTAAAAGCAAAGCCATCTTCTAAATAATCCTGTTCTATTGGCCACCAGTTTACAGGATTGATCAATGGCAATTCATCTGTTGTACCGTCTTTATAGGTCACTATAATTTTTGCATTGGTGAATTGCGATTGCTGGTGATTGGTGCTCCCTGCCATTAAAAGATACGCATGTTCTGCTTTTCCATTTAATGGTATAGTTACCGACTTTGGATAATTATCCCACTGCGATGTATAAATAATATTCTTTGCTTCCATTGCTGATGTCGTGGCGAAAGGAATT